>JBHLJZ010000097.1:0-14510 GCA_048887165.1 Candidatus Hodarchaeota archaeon
TAATATCTGGCCCAATAACATCCTTATATACTGTCACATTTGCGGATCTTATATTTCCTACGCTATCGTTTGCGTAAAAAATGATGGTCACAGTTCCATTAGGCATAAGAATCCAGTCATCCACATCAATGGATCCAGTCCACGATCTATTCGCTGTTATGAAGGTCCCATTCGTCAACTGATACCAGGTCTGGTTAACTCCATTAATATCATTAAAAGCAACTAAACAAATCGGTGGAATAGTACCAAACACTTCATAAAAATCCGGTTCATCAATTAATATATCTGGTCCGATAATATCTTTATATATTGTAACATTTGCAGTTGCTATATTTCCGACGCTGTCATTCGCGTAGAAAATGATAGTCACGGTGCCATTAGGCATTAGAGCCCAATCATTCACATCAATTGAATCAGTCCATAAGCGATTATCTGTAGTAAAAGTACCATTCGTCAGTTGATACCATGTCTGGTTAATTCCGTTAATATCATCGAAATCAACTAAGCAAATCGGTGGAGTGGTACCAAACACCTCAGAAGAATCCGGTTCAGAAATCGTAATATCTGGTCCGATAATATCTTTATATATTGTAACATTTGCAGTTGCTATATTTCCTACGCTATCGTTTGCGTAGAAAATGATAGTTACAGTTCCGTTAGGCATAAGAATCCAGTCATTTACATCAATGGATCCAGTCCAGGAGCGATTCGCTGTAGTAAAAGTCCCATTCGACAAATGATACCATGTCTGATTAACTCCGTTAATATCATCGAAATCAACTAAACAAATCGGTGGAATAGTGCCAAACACTTCATAAAAATCCGGTTCAGAAATCGTAATATCTGGCCCAATAACATCCTTATATACTGTCACAGTTGCGGATCTTATATTTCCTACGCTATCGTTTGCGTAGAAAATGATAGTTACAGTTCCGTTAGGCATAAGAATCCAGTCATTTACATCAATGGATCCAGTCCAGGAGCGATTCGCTGTAGTAAAAGTCCCATTCGACAAATGATACCATGTCTGATTAACTCCGTTAATATCATCGAAATCAACTAAACAAATCGGTGGAATAGTGCCAAACACTTCATAAAAATCCGGTTCATCAATTAGTATATCTGGTCCGATAATATCTTTATATATTGTGACATTTGCAGTTGCTATATTTCCTACACTGTCATTCGCGTAGAAAATGATAGTTACAGTTCCGTTAGACATTAGAACCCAGTCATTTACATTAATTAAACCAGTCCAGGAGCGATTTGCTGTTGTGAAAGTCCCATTCGACAAATGATACCATGTCTGGTTAATTCCATTAATATCATCGAAATTGATTGTACAATTCGGTGCAGTGGTACCAAATACGTCATATAAATCTGGTTCAGTGATTGAAATATCGGGTCCAATAATATCCTTATATACTGTCACATTTGCAGAACCTAAATTTCCTACACTATCATTTGCATAAAAACAAATTACTACCGATCCGTTTTGTTCTTTGTTCCACTCTGTAAAGGAAAGTTCTTCTTGATTTTGTCCTGTAATCCCATTAAAATAAATATTTTCTTTATTGTTTATTGTGTACCAAGTCGAATTTAAATTACTTTCAAGTATGATGATTGTGAAATTAAAAGTATCATGACCAAACCTGGTATAATTAACTGGCGAGATAATATCTATTGAAGGAGTTTCTATATCCTTATAGATTCTAATAATTTTAGAATTTTCATATCCTTTACTATCGTTCACATAAAACGTAATTGTATGTGAGCCGTTACTTAATCCACTCCAAGCTCCAGAATTAATTGATCCGTTATTATTAAACATATATTTTGTCACTTCACTATTGATCGTATACCACCAACTATGATTAACTCCTTCGACTATAGCAACTGAATAACTAGGAGGAATCTGTCCAAAAATAGAATAGTTAATAGGACCAATTATGTTAAGAATAGGAGCATCCCACCATATTGGATAAGAATCCTCATTTCCAGCATCGCCAGAAAGAATATACGAAGTATCTCCAATACCATCATCATCTATATCCTTTCCATTGTAATCATGCCAGTAATTACCTAAAGAACTATTATGCCATTTATTATTTTCTCCATTGTCTATTGCATTTACTGTATTATTATTAAAATAGTTAGAATAAATTAGAGTGTATTTGCAGTCAGAAGTAGATATATTGACTCCATTTAAATTATTGTTATAAATTTTATTTTCATAAATGGTATTATTTTCACAATCTTCAGAAAAATATACTCCATAATTATTATTAGTAATGTTACAATGCGCGATTGAATTATTATGGCTCGTTTTTAAAATAAGACCAAAATTATTGTTAGAAATGTTTACATTAATTATCATCCCATTATTTACATTTTCTAATTTTAATCCCGCATCAAAAGAGAAGGGTGTACTATTCGAGATGATAGAGTTTCTTATTATAAAATAATTACCATTAGAATTGTTTACAAGGATGCCTATTTTATTCGAAGCACTACTGATATTTACATTTTCAATAATGAAAGGATCCTCCCAGGTACCAGAACCATTACACCAATCGTATGTGGATTCTGTATCAGTCCAATTATTATCGATATGAATAAAAGTAAGATTGTGAATTTGACTTGCTATCTTAGGATTAACAAAATTAAATTTAGAGTCATTTTTTTTATCATTGTTAATATTTATTTTGAAAAGTGGATTTAAATCTAAAATAAAAATGAATTGTAGAAAGAGGAATATAAATAATGTTAATATAATTTTGTTTTTAATTTTCATATACAACTCTTTTTTTATCAGTACATTAAATTTTTGAGGATTCTGGAGAAATTATCAAAAATTGTAATTAAATTGATGATTATTTTGGACATTCAAATCATTATACAAAGATCATTTAAGATATAAGATATTTCCACTTAAAAGTTTTTAAGAATAGGTTTTCCCGTTTATCTCATGAAAAAAAAGAAAAATCAGAACATTCTTTAAAAAAGGCAAATAACGAATATAAGACTTAGATTTGAATAACATTAAAATAAAATTTATAAGTTATAAGAGAATGCAAATCGATTTTTATTTTGTTTAATGGTTTTTTACTAAATTTTAACAAATCATATAGAGAAATTATAAAATTGAAATAATTTTTGTATTAATATTGAAAATTGGTGAAATACATGAGAAAAATAAAATTAGGTAAAAATGGGGAAAATGTACCTATACTTGGTCAAGGTACTTGGGGTATAAAAAGATTTAGAGATAAGGATTATTATAAAAGTTGGAAAAATTCAATCAGAAAGGGTATTGAACTCGGTATGACTCATATAGACACAGCAGAATTCTATGGTCGTGGAATTTCAGAAAAAATAGTGGGTGAAGTTATTTCAGAATATAAACGAGATGATTTATTCATAACTACTAAGTTATTTCCAATGCATTTACGTGAAAAATCAATGAAAAAAGCAGCCAATAGAAGTCTAAAGCGTTTAGATATAAAGTATATAGATCTTTATCTTATTCACTGGCCTTCTCCTTTTACTTCAATAGAAAAACAAATGAAAGTATTAGAAGATTTTAAAAATGAAGGGAAAACAAGATATATAGGTGTAAGTAATTTCTCTGTTGATCAGTTCAAAAAGGCTCAAAGTTATTTAAAAAACTCAGAATTAGTAAATAATCAACTAATTTTGAATATTTTGAAACAAGGACATATTAAAGAATCATTACCGTACTATCAAGAGAATGGAATTATTTTAACAGCTTATAGTCCTTTAGGACATAGTGGATTTAATGATTTAAAAGGAGATTTAAAAAAAAATCTTGAAAAGGTAGCAATAGTTCATAATGCCTCAATTCAACAAATAGCAATTGCGTGGTTGATTAATCATGAAAGTATTATAACTATTCCTAAAGCGTTTAAGATCGAACATGTGGAAGCGAACGCTAAAGCAGCTGAAATAAAATTATCGGAGCAAGAAGTTAAACTTTTTTATGAAAACAATATTAACTCAGAAAAAGTTAAATTAATAGACTAATGTTTTTAAGATTCTTTTTTAAAGAATAAAAAAATTTTTTATAATTTAAAATGTTTTATTCAATGCTGATTTATTATGCCTTGGAAATGCGATGAGTGCGATGCTATATTTGATTTAGAAGACATTCCAAAAAAATGTCCTGAATGTGGAGAAGAGCGAGGAACATTCAGTTTAATTGAAAACAGAGATAAGTGATAAAATAAAGTGAGATTAAAAGTTTGACGGTTTGTAATCGAAAATTAATATAAGGTTCTTATATTTGCCAATAATATAATAGGGTTTTTGTATATTTTGCTATACTAATTTTAGCAAAATAAATATTTTTAAATTTTACATTTTTAATGCTAAATTTTAAATTGAAATCTTTCCTAATTTAAAAGGACGAGTGATATATGAGGCTGACGGTAGGTACAACCCGCTGAGGAACCTCACCTCACACTCCAAGCAAGGCGTAGTGAAAGCTACTACGGTGAGAACCGTATTTTAACAACTGAAACGACACTACCCTTTTACGTATATTAATGATTTGGGACTAAGCCAGAGAAATTGTAAATGTGGAATGGTTGGAACGAGTTAAAACCTTGGTGCAAGGCCAAATGAAAGCAATGAGATACTTGGAGCGAGCTTTAGGTAGGCCGCATAGTTTGATGCCTCAAGTATTTCTGGTGACAGAAAGTACTACAGAAAGGTGGGTATATATATCACTCGTCCTTCAATTCATAAGAATAAATATCGCAATATTTCTTGAACCCTAACTTTCTATAGATTATTTCACCTAAATTTGAAGCTTGGAGCACACCTATCTTATAACCTGATTTGTAAGCATCAATTAAAGCAGTTCTACTAATATTGTATCCGTAACCCTTTCCTCGATACTCCTTTAGCGTTGAAACAGCATGAAGACCAGCAACTCCCGCAGATAAATATAAAATAAGAGCTGATACACTATTTCTATTACAAAATCCTAAATAAAATCTAGTATTTTCATCATCTAAAAGTAATCTCAAAAAATTGAGATCAATTTTAATGTTAAATGAAGAAGATACAACATTGACCCATAACTTAAGTCCTTCGATATTATTAATAACATTTACCTTTAATTCGTTGGATATTATTGGGATATTAACAATATTATTCAATTTTATAGCCATCCCTGATTGATGATATACATTTAAAAAGCCACTTTTCTCAAGATATTGCCCTAAATCTCTTGGTTGACTTAATGGTCCAACTGTCCATCCATTAGGAGCTTCATCTCGGATTATTAATGATTTAATCTCCTCAATCTCATTCTCAATAGAATTAATTTTGAAATTAGCTTTAAATATACAAGATGGCCAATCACTATATTTAGCGTAAACCCAATTAATTTTATCACTTATTTTGGAATAAAAGTTGGGGTATATAGCTGATTGAATATAAAAGTTATCCAAATTATCTTCAATTGCTTTTATTAATGTTTCCTTATCTATATCATTTAAGATTTTGTTCATGAGAACTAATTCGTGTAAAGTATCTTTTTGATTTAATAATTCTTATTGTTTAAGATTGAAAAAGTTTATTTAAGATTCCTATATTTCAAATCTATTGATTCTTAATAGGAGAAGTATTTTTATCATAAAATTGTAATTGAAATGAGGAAATTTAGGATTATTCCGCAACCAACCAAAATTTATTATGACGAAGGTTATTTTATTATAGATGAAAATACTACCATTTCTATTAATTCAGAATTCACCACTTTAGCTTCTTATATGCAGAAATTATTAAATCTTGCTATAGGATTTAACTTAAAGGTAAATCTCTCAAATAATAAGAAAGAAATCAATAATTCAATCTCACTCGAAATTATAAATAATAATAATGTCCTTGGATCTGAGGGATATATACTCATGATATCAAATTATAATATTAAGATAACCGCTCCTATGGTGAAAGGAATATTTTACGGAATTCAAACTTTCAGACAATTAATCCCTCCAGAAATCGAGGCTTTTAAGAAAGAAAAAAAAATTTGTATGATTCCCTGTGTAAAGATTGAAGATTTTCCTCGATTTCATTGGAGGGGTTTTATGCTTGATGAGTCTCGTTTTTTCTTTGGAAAAGATGTTGTAAAAAAAATTCTTGATATGATGGCATACTTAAAATTAAATGTATTTCATTGGCATTTAACTGATGATCAAGGTTGGCGTCTTGAAATTAAAAAATATCCCAACCTAACGGAAATTGGTTCAAAAAGAAAATCTATTAAGCTTAAAATACTGAGAGGTAAAGCAAAAAGAAGTAGTTTAAGTTGTTTTACTTATTCAGGATATTATTCACAAGAAGATATTAAGGAAATTATTAATTATGCTAAAGAACGTTATATTCTCATTGTTCCTGAGATTGATTTACCTGGACATGTTTTAGCAGCTCTCGCTTCTTATCCAGAATTAGGTTGTACAGGAGGCCCATTTGAAGTAAGTACTCAATTCCTTATCCATAAAGATGTTCTTTGTATAGGCAAAGAAAAAGTTTTTGAATTTGTTCAAGATGTATTAAAAGAAGTAATTGCTCTATTCCCTTCAAATTTAGTCCACATAGGGGGAGATGAGGTTCCTCTTGATCGATGGAAAGAATGTTCTTATTGTCAAAAACGTATTAAAGAAGAGAAACTTAATAGTGAAAGAGAATTACAGAAGTATTTTACCGATCGAATTGTAAAATTTCTCAAAAGTCAAGGGAAAAGATCCATTCTATGGAATGATATTCTATATAAAGAGCTTGATAATGATGTTTTATGTCAATATTGGTTTGGAGATTTGAAGGATATTATTGTACATATAAAAAAAAAGAGAAATATAATTATGTCTAATATGGAGGTTTTATATCTATATCAAGCCTACAACAATATTTCATTAAAAAATGTCTATGAATTTGAACCTATCCCAAGTGAGTTAGGAAAAAGTTTTCATGAGCAGATAAATGGTTTAGAAGCATGTTTGTGGACTGAAGTAGTAACAGATCCTAAGCTTTTGGAATACTTACTTTACCCAAGATTATTTGCTGTAGCTGAAACAGGTTGGACACTTAAAAATAATAAAAATTATAAGAATTTTAAAGAAAATCTAATTAACATTGAGAAGAGATTGGGTGAGTTCGGTATAAAATTTGCTCACTTGAAAGATATTGAAAAATATGATTGATTATATTTCATTTGATAAGATAGGCTTATTTTTCATAAGAATATAGATAGTAATTACGCTTTAGATCAATATATAAGAAGAAGAATACAATTATACCTATTATTGGTAAAAGAGGCAAAACCATACTATATCCAAAGACATCAACGAGGATACTAAGAATGATTGTAAACATTACCTTTCTTGGATTTATAGAATATTGAGAGAGATATTCTGCGTGTTCTTCTTTAGTTAAAAATTTCCGTTTTGATATTATTTGAATTTAATTTGTTTATTTTATTAAAAAAAGTTTGATTATATAACTTTTATATAAAAAAAATAAAAAAATGTTTTAATGAATACTTTTGTTCTATAATAATAAAATGAGTCCAGCGCCACCATTAAATAGAAGTAAGAGTCCCATAAAGATCGATGAAGTTAAAGACATAACTACTAGTAATGTGTTAATACTCGGTCCTGCAGTATCTTTGAATGGATCACCTACTGTGTCTCCAGTAATAGATGCCTTATGAGTCTCAGTCCCCTTTCCTCCAAGGTTTCCATCTTCAATCCATTTCTTGGCGTTATCCCAAGCGCCACCAGCATTACTCATAAAGACTGCGAACACAAATCCAGAAAGAATAGCCCCTCCTAAGAAGGCTCCTAATGCAAGAACACCAAATAATATTCCGATGACGATGGGAATTGCTATTGAAATTATGCTTGGAATAATTAATTCTTTTAAAGAGCCCTTGGTAGCGATATCAATTGTTTTACTGAAATCTGCGGGTTCTTCGCCAGATAAGATTTTTGGGTTTGTTTCAAATTGTCGTCTGATTTCATCTACCATTTTTGCAGCATTCCTTTGAACAGCTAATACTAATAAAGCAGAAAATAATGCTGGAATGACAACTCCAATAAAGGCACCAATTAAAACTTTAACATTTAATAAATCTATTATCTTACTTGGAATAGATTTACCGGCTTCCTCTGTAAAGGAAAACAATAACGCAAGTACTGTTAAATTAGCAGCACCGATTGCAAAACCTTTAGTAATCGCTTTAGCAGTATTTCCAGCAGAATCTAACCTATCAGCTGTTCTTATAACATCATCTCCTAGTTCTCCTTGTTCAGCTATTGCTCTAGCATTGTCCACAATTGGTCCATAAGCATCATTGGATACTATAGTTCCTACAATTGCAAGCATACCTACAGCTGCCATTGCAACACCAAATAATCCATCTAATAAATATGATAATAACATTGCCACTATGATACCAATAGCAGGAGGTACAACACTTATAAGTCCATAAGAAAATCCAGATAGAATTACAACAGCGTGACCTTCTTGTGCAGCAAGAGCCATATTACGAGTTGGTTTTCTATCATCTCGAGTAAAATAATCACTGGTAAAACCTATAATAAGACCACTAGCAAGGCCAAGTAAAACAGCAAAATAACCTTGCCATATTTTAGCGAAATATGCTTCATCTAATCCTAACATCATAATTAGAACAATAAGTGCTGCTAAACCTGCAAAAATCAAAGTTGCTAGGTAAGTCCCTAAGTTCAATGATTTACCTGGGTCTTCAGATCCTTTCCATTTTATTAAATAAATTCCTATAAGAGAAGCAATTAATCCAATTCCACATATAACAATTGGAAATATTACAAACATATCTTTAGCGCCAGCAGCTACTAGTGTAGCAGCAAGAAGCATCGCAGCAACTATTGATGCTACGTAAGAATCAAATAAGTCAGACCCCATTCCAGCGATATCACCTACATTATCACCCACATTATCAGCAATCGTGGCAGGATTTCTTGGATCATCTTCGGGTAAATTATATTCCGCTTTTCCAACTAAATCAGCACCGACATCAGCAGTTTTAGTATATATTCCTCCACCACACTTCATAAAAAGAGCAATACTACTTGCTCCAAAACTAAAGCCTAACACTACAGTTGGTGTAGCAAAGATCCAATAAACTAGAGAAACTCCAATTAGTGCTACACCTACTACAGCTAAACCCATGACGGATCCTCCAAAAAAAGCAATATCAAACCCCTTTTTGGTTCCGATAGTACATCCTTGTGCGGCTCGGGTATTAGCTTTAACACCTACATACATACCTAACCAACCAGCTAACATTGAACCAACTGCACCTATTATATAGGAGAGTGCTTGTTCCCAGTTGAGTCTTCCGCTCGCAACAGGAACCGTAAATCCGGTCAATTCAGAGGGCAAGAAAAGCAATAGAACAACAAAGAGTACAGCAACAAAAATTCCTAAAATCTTATATTGAACTTTAATATAAGTTTTGGCTCCTTCTTCGATATAACCAGCAACTTCCTGCATTTTTTCATTGCCAGGGTCTTCTTTTAAAACTAAATATCTAAAGTATAAAGCCATAGCAATAGAAATAACTCCAGCAATTAAGGCAACAACTAAAATTATTGGTACAGCCATAATTAATTCACTTTTTAATTAATTTTTTTTCAGATTTTTTTTAAAACAATGCAATTAATATTTGATCTATTAGCCTAAATGCTATAAATATTTTGAATTTTGGACAAAAATTTTCTAGTATATTTCGGCTTAGAAAATTTACAAAAATGCCAAATTTTTAAATAGAAACAGTATTAATCCTTTAATGTGTTAAACTCATTGCTCTTAAAACCCCAGTTCTCTAATATTTTTTCTGCTTCTTTAATAATATTATTAATTAGAGTCTTAAGGGGAATAATCTGTCTATGATGACCAATAGCTGTAGAAGGTGCCATGAAATTTTTAATATTATAATGATAGATTTTCTCATAAAACTCTTCTTCAAAAATGTCAATATTAATCCATTTCTCTTTGATATTCCGAGGTACAGGACATTCTTCTGTTGCCATTAAAGCTGTCCCTAGGCAAACTGCATCGGCACCCATACATAATGATCCTAAAAATCCTCTCGCATCTCCGATTCCTCCTGCAGCTATTATAGGTATATTTAATAATTTCTTTGCCATTGTAATATTAACTAAAGTAGTATTAGTTGATGGATTTTTAAATCCTGTGCCTTCAAGTCCAACAATAGTCACAGCATCTGCGCCTTGTTTTTCTGCAGAAATAGCATGTTTTACAAGTACGCATTTATGAAACCATAAACCTCCTGCTTCATGAACTCTTTTTCCAAGGAATGAGGCTTTATAACCTGAAGTAGTAAAAAATTTACAGTTTTCATCAAGAGCAACCTCAATATAATCTAAGTACCTTTTCTTTGTTTTAGCATCTTCACTAGAATCCTTTAAACGATGGTGAGGTAAAGATAGATTTATCCCAAATGGCTTGTTGCTAAGCTTTTTCATTAATCGTAAGTCTTTTTTAAAATCTTCCAAGTTTGGGAAATTTAACGCGGTTATTATACCTAAACCTCCCGTATTTGAAAAAGTAGAGGCAAATTCTGCTTTTCCCCATCCACCAAATGCTCCCATTATAAGAGGATATTTAACTCCAGTTATCTTTGTAAACCTTGTATTCCAGATCATATAATTTCTACAAATATTAGCTTTAATTCAAATTGATTTAAAGTCATGTAATAAAGAAAATAAGGATTTTAGTCATTTAAAAAATTTTATTTTTTCAACATGTATCTTTCTTAAAAACCGGATTCTCTTTTTGGAAAGCGACTTCGGGTATGAGAATATTCATGGAACATTTTATCTAACATTTCTAGTCTTAAATCTTGATCTTTCTCCCATAAATTATTTAGTTCTAGTTTATCATTATTTCGATCAAATAGATCTCCATATCCAGGTAATTCATCATACTTAGTTAATTTATAATCTTTCGTAACTAGATGAAGTATTCTTGTGTATAATGGCCCCATTGGACCAACTTCCTCATCTTCCATGATAAGCATGCACTCACGCAGTTCTTTATTGGGATCCTTCAAAACAGGTGACATGTCATAACCTTGCATTCCCGGAGGTCTATGTCTCTCCTTAATATTAAGTAGTTCAAGTATTGTTTTAGGTAAATCTACTGAACTGATCAATGCATTAGAAACTGCTGGTTTGGTGATACCTGGAACTTTCCAAATTAATGGAACTTGCAGAGTACCATTAAATGGAGAGATTCCTTTTAATATTAGACCATGATCTCCCAAATAATCTCCATGATCTGAAGTGAAAATCACCATTGTATTATCAGATAATCCAAGTTTTTCTAATGAGGCTAATATTTGACCTACTGCATGGTCTATTAGAGATACAGAACCATAGCTAAGAGCAATAAACTTTTTTATATTTTCTATCGTTTCTTCACGCAACAATGCACCTCTAGCAGGAGGATGCTCTAAATGTTGCTTTAAATAAGGATGATTATATAAATTTTTTATATCATTTACATTATCAGGGAGTTTTATATCTTCAGGTTTATACATATTTCGATACTTTCCCGGTGGTGAAACAGGTTGATGGGGATCAGGAAATGAACAATGTAAAAAGAACGGTTTTTCACCATAGTTTCCATTAGCAATTCGTTCTAAAAATGCGATAGTATTATTTTGGATATATGTTGTATTATAAAGTTCTAAGGGTACCCAACTATCATAGAAGATCTCAAGAGATGGTACTTTTGTAGAATATTCATCTTTAATTTTTTGTGCGATTTTAGGATTCTTCTCCTCTAGCCATTCAAGATAATGACCTGAACAAGCATTACCATGTCCAACAACTAAATCGACCTCTTCAAATCCATAATAAGGGGTAGGAAATCTTTCATGAGTTAAATAATCACCTTTAGGATTTTTCAATTTCCAATCCTGAAAATCTTCTGCAGATTTAGTTTTTTGGTCGTATCGAGGTGTCCAAGTGTTATAATGAGTTTTACCTATATTAATTGTATGATAACCTCGACTAACTAATGTGTCAGTAATTCTTGGTATATTCTCTGGTAAATTAATTCCATTACTTCGAACACCATGAACATTAGGATAATACCCGGTAAGAATTGTTGCTCTATTTGGCATACACATTGGACTGGTACAGAAAGATTGAGAGAATCGAACACTTTCCTTCGCTAGTCGGTCTAAATTAGGTGTTTTAATTATTTTGTTCCCATAACAGCCAACCATATCAGCCCGTTGTTGATCAGTTATTATAAACAAGACATTCATTTTATTAGGCATCTATTTATCCCCCAAATTTTTTTGTATAAACATTAATTTTAATGTGTTTTAATTAGGAAAAAAATATATCAAAATTAAGGTTTTCAAATTTTTTTTACTAGATTGTAATTTAATACAACAAAATAATAAAAAGAGCTAAAGATTAAATTCAATTACTTTTGGTCTTGTCTGTATTTCTGGATATATTACACCTGAAACGGGAGGCATACCACTATATATCTCTTCAATATCTATTACACCAAATTTAATTCCCCTAAATTTCTTAAATCCAGTAAAAGTTCCTTTAACAACTTGGTTAACAAAATCAAAATTCATTCCAAAGACTGCAACTTTAGAATTTACTGGAATTTGGTATAAATCTTCTTTCAAAATTGAAGGGGGAAATACTAATCGATTATGGTCAGCTGCTTGAAGTTGGATACATGGTATCATTACAGGATATCCGTCAGCGGGATCTATATAAGAGATAACTCTAACGGCAATTGGAGCTTTAAATAAATTATAACCAATAACATTTAGTCTTTTCTCGTTAAGTTTAGTTTTTGCTCCACCTTTACCAATTAAAACTTTCAATATTCCTTTTACAATTCCAAATAAAGGTAAATCTCTCACGGAAGTTATCGCTACTATATTATTATAATACGCAGTATGGACTCTAACATAAGTAAAGTAGCGCATTAACTCTGATTTATTAAAATGTTCTAAATCTACCCCTTCTTTTTTTATATATGTGAAATCTGCTTTTACTTGAACAAATTTAAATGGCATCCCAGGAGTCATATAGAAGATTCCTTGTTTTGGATTACTTTTTACATACTTTTTACTTGTTCCTTCTGTAAATTTACCCCAAACTATTTCCTTTTTGTTAATTAGACGATTGCTGGCGATTAAGGTAATATGGGGCCAACCTCTATCATCAATAGTCGAAACAAGCTTTAGCATTACATCAGTTTGAGTAAATTGTATTGCTTCTTCTAAAGCTTCAGGGCTCCATAAATTTGTATCCTTTTTCTTACCCATTTTTCATCAATTTAAGGAATATGATTGAAAATTTAAACTTTTTAATATTAAAATTCTAAGTTCCATTAAGTTCTGTTCTCTTCGTTAAACCTGACCAGTGAACATTTTTTACTCCTGTCTGTTTAGCAATTTCATAAAAATTCTCAATTTCTTCATTAGTCAATAGTGAACAATCCCTTAGTAGCCATTCCATATCTAAACGTTCGTATTTAGAAGTACATAGATTATTAAAAGAAAGAAGGTCCCATCTTTCAGGAATATTAAATAAGTCTTTAACAATAAAGGTTCCAATCCCGCGAATATTTTCTTCAGTTGCAGTATATTTTGGAATAATAGGAGTTCGTATCCATATAGTTTTTTTATTATTCTTGATATATTCAGAAATCCAAATGGCATTTTCTAAAATTAATTCATTTGGTACTCCAGTAAATCTTTCATGTTTTTTCGAGTCAATTTCTTTAATATCCAGGAGAACCAAGTCAACAAGAGGTAAAATCTTTTCATATATCTTTCTTGAAGCATATCCGCAGGTATCGAGAGCTGTGGAAATTCCATTTTCTTTGCATTTTTTTAAAAAGGCTAGAATAAAGTCAGATTGAAGAGTAGGTTCACCACCAGATACAGTAATGCCCCCTTTTGATTGAATATAATAGACTTTGTCTTTTTCTACTTCATAAAATAAGTCTTCTAAACTCCATAATTCACCCCACATATGTAGAGCAGTACTTGGACATTCTTCTGAACAATTACCACAACTAGTACATTTTTCCCTATCAATTTTTAGACCTTCTTCGTCAAAGGCAAGAGCATTTTCCTTGCAAATTTCAATACAAGTTTTACATCCAATACATTTATGCTTAAACCATTCAAGTTGTTTTTTCTTCAAAATAGACTCGGGATTATGACACCAAACACATTTTAATGGACATTGCTTAAAAAATACAGTAGTGCGAATCCCTGGACCGTCCTCAGTAGACATTTTTTGTATCTGAAAGATCAATCCATGTTCTGCTTCAGTCAAAAAAAGATCACCTAATAAATAAAAAATCAATAAAAAAAATAAAAGTTACATTTTATGAGATTCTCTCGCAATAATCTCATCTTGAAG
>JBHLJZ010000098.1:0-14461 GCA_048887165.1 Candidatus Hodarchaeota archaeon
TATTTCATTCGTGAACGGGAAAAAGGATATGAAGATATACCAATAATCGAGATACTGAATGAAATGATGAGTTACTCAGATGGATGTATATATAGCTCTAAAAAAGACTGTTTAGTAAATATCGGAGGATTCCTTGCAACAAACGATAAGGATATATTCGAATATACACGTAGCATGGTTGTTGTTTATGAAGGGTTACACACCTATGGGGGCATGGCAGGTCGCGATATGGAAGCTGTAGCTCGTGGCTTAAGAGAGGGTGCTCAATATAATTATCTAAAATATCGTATAAACCAAGTAAGACATCTAGGAGAACTTCTTATGGATGCAAATGTACCCATTGTTAAACCAATAGGAGGGCATGCTGTTTTTTTAAATGCTTTAAAATTTCTTCCTCATCTTCCAAGAGAACAATGGCCAGCACAAACTCTTGCTGCAGCTATTTATGAAGACTCAGCTGTTAGGAGTATGGAACGTGGTGCAGTTTCTAAAGGGAGGGATAAAGAAACGGGAAAGAATATTTTTCCAGCTTTAGAATTAGTTCGATTAACAATACCAAGGAGAGTGTATACAAATACTCACATGGAATACACTGCAAATTCAGTAATCAACCTATATGAAAAGAGAGATACAATTCCTGGGTTAAGAATGGTATATGAACCGAAATATCTACGTTTCTTCCAAGCGAGATTTGAACAGGTAAATTAGGTAATTAAAAATCTGAAAAATCTGCTTATTTCAAGGCGAATTTATATTATACACTTCAAAACAATCTTCATATTTAAAATTAAACTCTGCATTAAATAGAAAAATCTTGTGTTATATTAAAATAAAAAAAAGGTTAATTCTTTTAGATTAAATTACTGACTGGAAAATATATAGCAATTGATAAAACAGCTGCCATTGGAAAGGTTAATAACCAAAAAGCTATAATTCTCCCCATTCCTTTCTCCATTGGTGTACTACTTGCCTTTGATAGACCTAAAAATGATGCTACTAATAAATGAGAACCTGAAAGTGGTATCTTTTGAATGGTTCCAATAAGCATAACCGCTGCTGTTGGCACTTGAACTGCAAATGCTGTACTAGGGCGTAATTCTGTAATTTTTCCTAAATTTCTGATAACAATTCTTCCTAAAATCACAATACCAATCGCGAGACCTATACCAGTTATAAATAACAAAAAGCTTAAACTGATTTCATCTCCAACTCCAACTACTATGCCAACAGCATTGGAACAATCATTTCCTGCTCTGGAGAAGGCTGTAATGAATATGATCCCTAGGATTATATAGGAATATATCTTTTCTAGCCGTTCAAAGTCTCTAAAACCCTTATCTTTCTTTAGAAATCTAAGTTTATGTTTATTAAGTATCTTAACTACAGCATAAGTTACTGTAAAACCTACTATTGGTGATGCCAACCACCATAGACTCATTTCTAATATCGTTATCCAATTCACACCTCCAAATCCTCCCAGTAACGTCCCTAATCCCATAATACCCCCAATTGTAGCATGAGTAGAGGAAATAGGGAGTCCAAATGCACTAGATAATATCAAAACAATAGCTGTAGAGATTAAAACGGTTATAATAACAGCATCTTGGTTGATACTAGGATTGGCATAATCTAATAACAATATTTTATCTCCTACTGATTTGGAAACACCTTCTCCTAATAATAAAGCTCCAGCTATTGCAAATATAACTGCAAATATCAATATTTGCTTCATATTTAGGATTCTTGACCCATACAAAGGCGCCATTGTCTCATCGTTAGCACCTATTCCAAAACTAATTATGATGGAAATTATTAAAAATATGATTATAATGTATTCAATTGCCATTTTTGCCCTTCCTTCCGTTTTTATCTACTTGGGTATCTTATAATCAATCCTCTTAAATAATCTGAAGTTTCTTCTGCCCAAGATGCTATTTCATATATGTATGTTACAAGTTTGGAGGTTATGTATATCTTGGTTGGATTATCATCCATTTTGTATAATTTTTCTAAAAGGTTAAATTTAGCTGTTCGGGCTTCTCTTTTTATTTCTTCTATTTTAAATGTTATTTTATATGCTCCATCAAAGTCTGTTTCGATAAGTGTAGCACAATTGATCAACTCTTCAACTGATCGAGCACAAGCACTGCATAATTCGCTAAACTCGTCTTTTACTTCTTTGTAGAGTTTAAATGGATTTACTTTCAAAAATCTTGCGAAAAATTCCATTCTATCATTAACTGAGTCAATCATCATTAATATGTTAAAACGATCTTCGACTAAAAATGGAAGAGCTCTCTTATCTTTAAACAACACCTGAACATATTTCTCTTTTATTCTATCACATTTCCTTTCTGATTCAATTACTCCTTCGATATCATCTTTGTTCAATTTATCTTCGATGAATTGAGAAACAACATCATGTAAAATTGCTGATCCATTTAAGGTTTCTGCTAAGAATTCCTTATTAATATCATCTAGTTCATTTTTCTTTTCTTTAAACAATTTCATTTTATTCACATATCGGTATAATGAATTTCATCAATAGATTAAATTTTATAGTATTTATTTTTTATTCTTTAAAAAAGATTATGGTTCTAAGAATCCTTTTAACTATTTTATAAAATAAAAAGCCTTTTTTTGTCTAAGAATTTATTTAAATAAACTAAATCTGTAACTATTTAATGGTTTTTAATGCCGGTTATAGAAATTGATCTGAAAAATATTATATTTGATCCTAAAGTTCAAAATTATTGTAATAATCCAGAATTTAAGTGTCCTAATTACGGTCATTCCTGGGCATGTCCACCAGAAGCTCCCTATCTTGAAAAAAGTATAGCTGATTTCCGTAAATTTTATTTAGTTTATCACGAATTTAATTTAAAAGACTATGTTAATAAGAAAAGGAAGGATAAACCTAAACAAAGTGAAAAAAGAATTAGAGAATCCTTCTATCGTAAGGAAATCGTTAGAGACTATCTGGAGAATGAGATTTATGATTTTTTAGAAAGTTTTAAAGAATCTTATAATGAAAAATTAATCTTATGGGATGGTTATTGTCGAGTGTGTAATAAAGCGGGAGAAAGTTGCACATATGATGATAGCAAACCATGCCGGTATCCACTCGAGAAAAGATATTCTATGGAAGCAGTAGGTATTGATGTTGATAAAACAGTAAAGAATTTAAAAATCCAAATTGAATGGCCACCTTTGAATAAAGCATATCGATTTGGATTAATATGCTTTAAATAGCTTTTTAATTAAAGCCCTTAAAAAAATTTATTAACTATAATCTAATGAAAGCTTTGGGTTAGTAAATGAATAATTTAGTAGTTCGAAAAGCAATTGAAAACGATAGAAATTGGGTAATACAATTGATAAAAGATGAGTGGGCTTCAACTCGTATAATTACCCGTGATATAGTCCATAATATTGAAAATCTACCTGGTCTTATTGCTGTTCAAGACAATGAACGACTAGGCTTATTAATATATAATATTAAAAACAAAGAATGTGAAATAATTACCCTAAACAGTATTATAGAAGGAGTCGGAATAGGAACCGCTTTAATATATAAATTGGAGGAGATTGCAACCAAGAAAGATTGTACAAGAATTTGGGTAATAACCACTAATGATAACACAGATGCCCTAAGATTTTACCAAATGAAAGGTTTTAAGATTAAAAAGATATACATTGATGCCATTAAAAAATCAAGAGAACTAAAGCCGGAACTACCTTTATTAGGAATGAATTATATTGAAATTAGAGACGAGATCGAATTAGAAAAAAATTTATAATAAAATAAATTAAACCTTTTAAAATAATTGGTCATCTAAAACTATAGTATCATTTCTATTTGGTCCTATTGAAAGCATTGCCACATCAGTTTGAAGTTCCTTTCTAATAGCTTCCACATAAATTTTCATATTATCAGGTATCGCCTCATAACCCAAGTTAGCTATATTGGACCAATCTTTACTAGTTCTTTCTTCCCAGCCTTCAAATGTTTTATATATTGGAATACATTTTTCTATTATTTCATGCTGAATTGGCCAACTTTCAAGTAATTTTCCATTCCATTCATATCCTACACACATTTTTATGGGATTTATTCCTTGAAGTGCATCTAATAGGGTTAATATAACTTTATCAATTCCATTAATCATAATTCCATATTTAATATTAAAAAGATCTATCCATCCTACTCTGCGTGGTCTGCCTGTTACTGTTCCATATTCATGACCTTGTTCTCTTATTTTTTGTGCTACGTCGTTTAGTAACTCAGTTGGGAATTTTCCTTCTCCTACTCTAGATGTATAGGCTTTTATAATCCCTATAGTCTTACCTATCTTTTTTGGGGGGATTCCCGTACCAGCACTAATACCTAAAACATTCGCATTAGAACTTGTTCCATAAGGATACATCCCATGATCTAAACATAACAGTGATCCTTGTGCTCCTTCAAATACAACTTTTTTTCCTTCATCTATTGCTTTATTTAAATAATATGCAGTATCTATAACATAGGGCTTTAATTTTTCTCCGTATACCTTATACTCTTCGAAAATCTCATTGAAATTTGAATCCCAGCCAGCTTCATAAATTTTAATTAACTTTTCTTTTAAATAAAAGAGTTTTTCTAATTTTGGTTTAAGTATTTCAGGATTTATTAAATCATATACTCTGATACCCCAACGAGCAGCTTTATCTGAATATGCTGGACCAATACCCCTTTTTGTAGTTCCTGCTTTATATTTACCTTTAGAATTTTCTTCAAGGTTGTCTAATATTTTGTGAAATGGAAATATTACGTGAGCAGTTGAACTAAGTTTTAAATTAACAATTTTGTTCAATCTTTTCAAATTTTCAATTTCATCAAGTAATACTTTAGGATCAATTACACAACCATTACCAATGATAACTTCCTTCTCTAAAGGAGCACCCGAAGGAATTAATTTAAATTTATATGTAACTCCATTTGCATTAATAGTATGACCTGCATTGTTTCCACCATTGTATCTTACAACTATATCTGATTTCTGTGCTAAAAAATCAACAAATTTACCTTTTCCTTCATCTCCCCATGATAAACCGATAACAGCGATAGTATTTGCCTTATTCTTCATTATGTTCATTCTAGTAACTTTTTTAAAACTAATAAAATGCTAAGAATGTTCCAAAAAAGATTATTCTTGAATGTTTATAAAATTTTTTAGTAAAGAGATTAAGATTTAGAATGATTTTTATATTAGTATTTTCTTCAAGTTTATAGTAAAAATGCTAAGAAAAACGATTCTTTTTGATTTATCTCATAATGAAATGTTAAATATTGAAGAACAAGAATTTTCTAATTTATTAAATCTTCTGCAAAGCCTTAATTTAAAAATAAAGAAAAATGAAAATCGTAACTTAACGAAAAAAGTATTAGACAATGTAGATATCCTAGTTATAGGTAATCCTATAGATGATTATTTTTCAAATATCGAAATTAAGGAAATAGTTGACTTCGTTAGGAATGGTGGTGGCACCCTATTAATTAGTGAGTATGGAGCAGATTATCTTCAAAAAACAAATTTAAATGATATCTCAGCTACGCATTTTGGGATTCATTTTGAAAAAAATATAGTAAAACGTTCTACTAAAGATGATCAAAATAGTAGTAGTATTGTGAAAATTTATAATTCTTTTAACCATGAAATTACAAATAGTTTAAGAGAAATAGTCATTGGTGGTTCCTGTTCTCTTTTTCTAGATAAGGAAGCGGAAGCTCTCTTAAAAGTTGTCAGAAAGAACGTATGGACAGAGATTTTTAATGGTTCAACAAATAAGTGGATAAAAGACCAAGAACAAGAGCAAATAATTGCAGCTTGCACTGAATTTGGTCAAGGAAAAGTTGTAGCTTTTGGGGATATTGACATTTTTTGTAATGGCTCCAATTTTGGAATTAATTCTTTTGATAACCAGAAATTAATAGAGAATACTGTTAACTGGCTAATAGAACCCGTAAAAAAGTCAGATGTAATAACCTTTATGCTCAATCAATTGGGAGATCTCCAGAATAGCATCAAAGAGATGACCATAACAATTAATAATATTATTGAAACAATGACAATCTTAGAAAAAAGAATAAGTTATTTGGAAGATATTACTCCCGTTCTAAATAAATCTAAAGAACAAGAATCTTCACAGGAAGAATAAAAAAAGAACTTCCTTTCTCTTTTTGATACAGAAAGATTAAATTTTTTTCCACCTTTTCATAATTATTTTTTATAAAACCTAATAAAACTGAATTATGACATCTTTAACTTCTGATATTATTTTTGAAAAATTTGAAGAGCAGGTAAATAATTATAAACGGCGTAATCAATATTTTGATTTACTTTATGATTCAATATCTTCACTTCAAATAAAAAAAACGCGTTCAACTGAAGATATATCATCTCAAAATGATAAATGTGGATTTGTTGCAAGAACTTTCCTTGGGTCTTGGAAAGAATATGCTTCGAATAACATTTCTGATTTAAAATTAATTAAAAAAAAAATACCGAATGTTGATAATAAAGGCGTACTAATCACTGAGTTTGAAAGTTGGAAATTTAATAAAGAGATTAAAACTAAAATTGATCTTTTAAAAATATCTACTGATGAAAAACTACAAAAAGTTAGAGAAATTTACGATTTTATTCAAAATTACAGTAATCAGATTGTTAATACTTCTATTTTGTATAAAGAATTTTTCACTACCAGAATCTTCGTAAATAATGAGGGGTGTAGATTACGTCAAATTCTTCCCAGAGTCAGATTAATTATCAAACCAATCGCTAAAGAAGGTTCAAAAAGAGAATATGATTCTTTTTCTATTGGTGGTGAGATGGGTTTTGAAATTTTTGATGAAATAAATACTAAAAAGTTGGAACAAATTGCCAAAAATTCATTAGATATGCTAGCAACAAAGTCCCCTCCTTCTGGTAAATTTCCTCTTATTTTAGATCCAGAGATGACTGGCATAGTAGCACATGAAAGTTTTGGTCATGGATTAGAAGCCGATCAAATAATTCGAGACCGTAGTTATTTGAAAGATAAAAAAGATAAGAAAGTTGCATCGGATATGTGTGTTATTTGTGATAATCCGTCGATTGAGAATGAGCTAGGCTCTTATTTTTTCGATGATGAAGGAATAAAAGCAGCGAAAAACATACTGGTTGAAAATGGTATTCTTAAAAATTTCATATATGATAGAAGGACTGCTTCGGAATTGAACGGTATTCCTAAAGGAAATGGGAGGAGAGAAACCTTTGCTCATCCAATTAATGTGCGAATGTCAAATACTTACTTTGAATCTGGTGATTATAATCTTGAAGAAATGATCACAGAAATTAACTATGGTGTCATGTTAGTACATTCGAAGTTTGGTATGGAAGATCCTATAGGTGGAGGTATGCAATGTACATCATCTAAAGGTTATTTAATTGAAAATGGAGAGAGAACACAATTATTATCAGGTATAACGCTAAGTGGTTCTGTTTTAGATTTATTACAAAATATTGATGCAATTAGTAATAATAAACTGCAATTCCATGGAGGAACATGCGGGAAAGGGAATGAAGATCTTGTCCCGGTTACAAGTGGAGGTTCTTATATTAGAGTTAAAGAAGGTTTAATTAGTCCAGGGTGAATTTAAGGTGGGTATAAGCTTATTAAATAAAATAGAAGATATTATAAAGAAGAAAAAGATAAGAGAGTATGAAATTCTTTTGGTTGAGAATGATACATATGAAACTATTTTTAAAAAAAATAAGGGTGAAAATGAGAGGGAAATTTTTGATTATGAATATACCATTAGAACTCTCAACCAAAAAGTTGATGGAACAGGAATTGGAATCGTAAAAGGATGCTCTTCAGATTCTAAGGAAATTGAAAAAAATATTGATATATGTGCTTCTATTTCAAAAAGTAATTCAGATTTTAAATATGAATTTCCTCAAAAAAGGGGGATACCTGAAATCAATATTGCAGATGAATTGATAACCAATGATCCATTAGAGGTTAAAAGCAAGTTAACAGATGAGTTAATTTCAGAAATTGAACAGCAAAAAGATGTTCTGCCTACTTTCGGACGAGTTAGAATTCATTGCAAGAAGAAATTTCTAAGAAACCATAATGGAATAGATTTAAAGGCCTTGAAGACGTTTATTTTTGTTGAATTTTCATTGAAAGCACAATCAAATGGAAAGTTATCGGAATATTGGCTAACAAATTACTTTAAAGAGATTTCACATTTCAATATTAGGGAACAAGTTGAAAAATGGACAAAATTAGCTAAAGATACATTAATAGCAAAACTACCGAAACCCACTTCAAAAGCTGTTATCATTTTTCCTCCTCATCTATTAAGAGAGGCTATAAATCCAGTAATTGGATACCATATATTAGGAAAAGCACATAATGAAAAAACAAGTGCATATAAAATAGAAGAAAAAATCGCTACAGATAATTTTTCTTTATTAGATAATGGACTTCTTGAAGGAGGATTTAATACTAATTCTTTTGATGGTGAAGGTACCCCTCAACAAAAAAATATAGTTATAAAAGATGGTTATTTTAAAAAACGATTATATGACCAAAAATATGCCATATTAGATAACGAAGATTCAACAGGGAATGGAATGAGATCAATAGAGGGATCTATTCACAATGATATCTCTAACCTAGAAATACTTCCTGGTAATATCTCATTAAAGGAAATTATCTCAAATATTAAAGAAGGGTATTATATTGAACAATTTTCATGGTTAAACCCTGGAGAACTATCTGGTGTTTTTGGAGCAGAGATAAGAAATGGATACTATATTGAAAATGGTAAAATACAACATCCTATAAAAGGAGGAAACGTTAGTGGAAATGTTTTAAAGATGATTAAGAGTTGTAAATTTATATCAAAAGAAAAAGAATTTTCATTAAACTCTTACTTTCCATACATTTGCTTTACCAATTTAAGCATCTCTTCATAAAAAGAATTTTTAATTTCTCCAGATATTTTATTTATCATTAGTTTTTAATTCTTTCCCGGTTGGAAGAGTCACCCCTTTGGAAGAAATACCTTCTAATTTAGCATAATCATCATAAGTCCTTTTATCTACACTTCTCATATATATTTTTAATTCATTATCTTTGTCTTTAGGGATTTTATATTCATTAAAATTCTCTAATAAATCACTTACCTTTTCTGCTGCTAGTCTAGTAAGATCTTTATTGCCTTTCTTTCGCCAAGTTGTTCTTCTATTCCTATCCATTAACTGAGGTATAAAAAATTCCTTTTTCATAAATTCTCTTGTATGTTTTTCACTCAAGAAAGTTGCTCCCTTTATTCCGCTTCTAGTCACCTTCTCGATAATTCCAAGACCAATCGTTTCGTCATTTACATCTATTCCTTCTAAAGCTCTTTTAATCATCCCTGCTATTTCGTTATCAATAATAGTTAATTCAAGCGCTCCTGATAATGTTGCTTCATACGTTCCTGCACAGGTTATAAAGTTGATCCCTGACAATGCTGCAAACATTAAAGTTTGAAATCTCTCAATTCCATTTTGGATATCTAAACATTTTGAATCTGTCACTCCTCCTAAAGCTCTAGAAGGAATATTGTAGAATTTAGCTAATTGAGCAATTCCTGTTGTGATTAATCCCGTTTCAATTGATCCTATGGCAGAATTTCCAGTTCTCATATCAGTAATATGTGACACCGATCCATAAAAAACCGGAGTTGTGGGATTATATATTTGAGATAATATAATGCCGCTTAATATTTCAGCATTAGTTTGAGTCAATAAACCTGCTAATGTTACAGGAGCAGAAGTACCCGCTAAGGCTTCAGGAGCTATTACAGTAGGCTGTTTAAATTTCGCAAAAACTTCAAGACCATTTGTCATAATTTTAGGTAAATGAAGAGGACTTGTAGGATTAAAAATACCAAATAGTCTGGGTCTATTAATAATTTCTTGTTCTCCTCCTGCGAGTATTGCTGTCATTTTAATAGAGTCTTCACTAACTGTTTTTCCAAAACATCCATGACCGTAAGGTTTATGACTGTTTTTTGCCCAGTTATAAATGCAAACAGTATGAATTGTAGTATATTTAACATCACCTGGCCAGAAATCTATTTGTGAGCATGAAAGATGATCCAATTGGTCTACGAGTCTTAATTGTTTAACCGTATCGTTTAAAATTGATTTTCTAATTTGGTTTTTGTAAGAAGGATCAAACATTTTTACAGCAGCTCCAATAGGTGCAAAATGAATATTATTAGTATTTATTTCAATATTATAACTGCCATCTGGACCAAAAAGTTGAAAAGAATTAGGAACTTGCCGCAATTTTTCCTTAATAAGCGATTCAGGAATTTTAACTAAACTGTGTTTATTATCAATTTCTGCTCCGTAATCATGAAACAATTTTCGAGTCTTATCATCATCGATCCTAACGCCAACCTTTTCAATTAATTCTAAAGTAGAAGTATGAATGTTTTCGATATCCTCTTTTGAGAGAACTTCAATTTGATTCAATTTCATAATTTTATGAACTCCTCAATTAATTCTAATAAAATGAAAAAAATAATTAATTATGAAAAATGAGCTCCATATTTTAAAAAATTACTATTTATGCTTTGAATCGATTTTTTCTTTAATTAAATTATAACTTCTTGATCCTAATCCAACTTCTTCGGCAGCTTTAAGTTGAATTTCCCAGTGTTTTGATGGTTTGCCTTCTTGATTTAAATCTAAATCACCTGACTCTGGATTAAATCTCGGAATATAAGAAAACCATTCATTGAATCGATCATGTGGAAGATTCTTAACATTTGAAAGTATAGAATTAGATATTATAGGATTTTCATGAACTAAATCAATACAGGCTTGATCTAAGGCAACAGGATCTAAAGAGGATAATATTCCTATATCTTGTACAAAAGGTACATCTGATGAACCACAATCACATTGCCAAGTGATATCAATTGCATAATTTAAATAAAAAATTTTATCCTCTCCGAAAAATTCCACAACTCCTTTTGCATTATCGACCATTTGAACGATAAACGCTTCTCTGGAAGCATCCCCAGTATCGATTACTTTTTTCTCACAAATAGATCTACACATATAGCAATAACGACATTTATCCCAATCTTTAATTAATGCATTATCTTTATTTTTAGTCAAGGCACCATTAGGGCAGACTCTAATACATTTATCACATTCAGCAATACATTTACTAAGATCATAATCAAATTTTTTACTTGTATGTGCTTGCACTTTCCCTCCTTTACTTACACATCCAATACCTAAATTTTTGATGGCACCCCCAAATCCAGAACTAGAATGTCCCTTAAAATGCGTTGCTAATATCATATGATCAAACTCTCTTAAACGGCCACCAACTAAAATCTCATTAAATAACTTCCCCTTTATTTTTTGAATTTCAAAATCTATACCCATTGGACCATCCAACATAATAATCGGGGCTCCCATTGTCTCTTTAGTGAAACCATGCTTCAAAGCAACTTCCAAGTATTCTTTTTCATTCGCACGACCACTATATTCAGTATGTAATCCAGATATACTTTCTGGTAGCCCCCATCCGCATGACTCAGCTAAATATGGAATACATTCAATTTCTTTTACAAAATCGCATAAAAATCTTAAATATGATGGTCTTAGGTATCTCGTGTTTTCCAACGCTCCAAAATGAGTTTTTATAACTACTTTCTGGTTTTGCTTAACTTTTTTTTTGATCTCAAGTTTTTCTAATGCTAGTGGACCTTTTGTTTTGCTCATACTTTCTTTATGAGAATGAGATCTCGCGGTAAAATAATATACTTCTGACTTCAAATAGTTTCACTTAGAGTTATTTATAATCCTTAATTTTTTATTTCTAAATATTTTATTAATAATAAATTTAGGGATTACGATTTATTCAATAATTATTTTAACGTTAATTAATTCTATTTATATAATACAATAAAAGAAGTAAAATAATTGATATCACGTGGCTAGATGTCCAGAATGTGCCGGTAAGATGACCTATAACCCTAATAACCGCCTTATGGTCTGCAATTCATGTGGATTATCGTTAACCCGTTATGAACTTGATCACTATTGGGATAAAGTACGTAGTGAAAATATTACAACAGATAACATCCAAAAGGAAAAAGATCGTAGAAAGGAATGGTTAGATTGGTACTCTAAAAGCAAGGAGGAAAAAAGGAATTACTGAAAAAAAGTTTCAGTAAGTTAATTCGGTGATATATGACTACCAGATCGAAAGGATTAACTTAGTTAAAATTCTTCTTATTTAGTTTATCTTAAATGATTTTCCGGTCTACTTCTGTTTAATTATGGTTTTATTAAAAGAATCAATGAAATAGCATTAATAGCAAGTTTTTTAAAGTAACATGTTCGAATTAGTTTAAAAATGAGATTTGTATGAATGAACTTATTTTCTTTAATTTAATTATGGTTCTTTTTATTATTATTGGTATATGCATTTTTATTCTGCTATTTTTTGTTGCTGCTCCCTATGGACAACATATCCGTAAAGGATGGGGCCCTAATATAAATAATAAATTCGGTTGGTTTATAATGGAAATCCCAACAGTAATAATTTTTATAATTTATTACATATTAAGTGAAAGGAAAACAAGCTTAGTGCCTAATATCTTCTTTATTATTTGGATGGTTCATTATAGCCAAAGAACGTTTATTTTTCCTCTCTTAATTAAAGCAAAACAACCTATGCCAGTTTCTATTATTAGTTTTGGCATGTTATTTAATGGATTTAATACTTATTTGCAAGCTCGCTGGATATATACATTTTCACCACCTTATTCAGTTGATTGGCTTATTTCTCTGTTTTTTATTTTAGGTTTCATTATATTTCTAATTGGTTTTATTATTAATCTTCATTCAGATCATATAATAAGAAATTTAAGAAAATCAGGGGAAACAGAATATAAAGTTCCACACGGAGGAATGTTTAGATGGGTCAGTTGCCCAAGTTATTTAGGTGAAATTACTGAATGGACAGGTTGGGCAATAATGACATGGTCTTTACCAGGTTTAATATTCGCTGGATGGACATTTGCCAATCTGGGTCCAAGAGCGCGTTCTCATCATAAATGGTACCTTGAAACATTTCCAGATTATCCAAAAAACCGAAAAGCGTTGATCCCATTCATATTCTAAGGTGAAATTATAGTATAGAAATTGATTCTATACTTTTAAAAATTAATTTTAATTTTATGATTTCTTGGTAGTCCTGTAAAATTTAGATTTTCTAAGGATGAACCATCTTATTACAGGTTTTCCTAAAGAGGCTAAATAACGTCTGATTCCAACCCAGTCTTTAACTTCAGAATAAAAGTCATCTAGTGAATACCTTTGAAAATTCAAAAGTTCTTGAGTTTTTTGAGTTTCCATTAAATCAAAGAATCCACAATGAAAATCCTTCTCTGCAAATGCGAATTTAGGTAAAAAATTCCTTCCAAATCCCATAATCTCTAAAATATCATTTAAATGATCTTCAAACATAATCTGACAATTCTTTCCACCACTTAAATTAAAGGCATTTCCCCAAACCCTATTAGATCCAATAGCATTTACCAGTGCTAATCCACAGTCTTTAGCATGAATTATTTCCAAAGAAGTTTTTAGTGGCATATAGAACATAATTCGTCTAAACTTCAACAGATTTGTAGCTACAACGTATGTTAAACGAAAAATACAATATCT
Organism: Candidatus Hodarchaeota archaeon; assembly: GCA_048887165.1. Classification (GTDB taxonomy): domain Archaea; phylum Asgardarchaeota; class Lokiarchaeia; order Sigyniarchaeales; family SOKP01; genus SOKP01. The sequence goes on from JBHLJZ010000098.1 coordinate 13,785, forward strand.
CAGACCAGAATTTTGTATTAATTTTTCTGCTTCAATTTTTGTATTAGTATAAACATCATGTGAATTCTCTACTATTGGATCTGAAACTTTTATAATAGGATTTTTTAATCTGTCTCCATATACTGCAACAGAGGAAGTATATATTAAACTTGGCCGCTTAGCCTCTTTTAACATTGCAGATACAACATTTTTTGTTCCTCCAACATTGGTATCAAAAGCTAATTGTGGATTCTTTAAACTGTTATCTGGTAATACAGCTGCAACATGAATTACAATATCTTGGTCTGAAACAGCTTTTTCTACTTCATCGTAATGACGTATGTCTCCCCAAAATATACTAATTTCTTTTCTGAAGGATTTAAACATCTTTCTATTCTTTCTTGAATTTCTAAGAAATAAGCTAATTTCATAATCCTGTTTTTTATTTAATAATTCAGTAAATACTTCTCTACCAACTGTACCTGAAGCTCCAATAAGTAATACTTTTAGTTTTGCCATAAGAATGTTATAAAGAATTTTATATTAAAAATAAGTTATCTTTTTTAAAGATTAACTGACATTTTTTAACTTCCAAATTTTCTTTCAAAAATACTAATTAATAATTCTTCTAGTTTTGGAGCTGGAATATCAAGCAAATATATTTCTAGATGACGTCCTCTTTCTGCTTCTTCAATTCT
>JBHLJZ010000099.1:0-12136 GCA_048887165.1 Candidatus Hodarchaeota archaeon
ATCCTTAATATCAATTAATCTATTTTCACTTTTTTTCATTATTAAGCTGTAAATTTCATTGATCGTTTTTTGAAGGTCAAATGTGTCAAATTCTACACCTAATCTCGATTTTAACAGTGGAGGGATATGATCTGGTTTAATAAAGATTGGTATAATCGGTTTATTCATCATATCTGCAGAAGTCCATTCCTTTTCAATCGCTTTAGACTTTAATGCATTTGGAGAACAAAATAATAGCATTATATCACATTTTCCAAGGTTATCACTCATATATTTGATAATGTTATCTTCCATATGCTCTTGCCAATAGAGTACCTCTTTAATTTTTCTAAAATTTGCTAATGCTTTTGATATTTCTTTCACTTTAAACAAGTCTGCATCTTTAGTAGCATAACTGACAAAAACTAAAATATCTTTACTCATAGTAGTAAAATCATCAACAACATTAACTTGTTTTAACTTTTTTTCTTTGATGTCTAATTCTTTTTCCTTAAGCTTTAGTTCTCGCTCCCTTAATTGAATTTCATGAGACTTCATGTTATCAAATTTTTTCTCAAGTGTTTCTAATCTGTCTAAAATTGCCTTTTGGCTTAAATTAATAAGATCTTTAGGAGTTAGCTTAGGTTTTATAGAATTTCCTTTTATTGGATCTGGTTTTGGATGATAGATAATATCTTTAGATAAGAAATATTCACTATTAATATCAATTCCAAGTATTAAACTAGTTATACAATAAAAACTATCTGATATTCCCTCTCTTTTTTTAGTAGAGGTCTCAATATATACAAGATTATTTTTGCTGATAAATTGATTAATTTCTATGGGAGATACAGCAAATTGATCTAGAGTTCCTTTATTCCCAATTAATAAAATTGGAATTTCTCTTATCCCTTTCCTTTTTCGTCTCCTCTCTTCGCTCTTTAAGCTTTTCCTTACTTCTATTATCCAATCATTAAGATGTGTAAATGAATCTCTATTTGCTAAGTCAAAAAAAAGCATAATACCCTCAGCACCTTTGTAATATTGTGGTCTAATAAAATTATAACGTTCTTGTCCGCCTGTATCCCATATTTGAATTTTACAGTTTTTTGGACCGCTATCAGTTTCAATAGTTATTGTTTCTAGATAAAAATTAATGCCAGTCCTCCTGGCTACTCGACTACCTTTTTTAAAGTAACTTTCTGGTACAAAAGATTCTATAAATGCAGTTTTACCTATTCCATTATCTCCTACAACACAGATCTTAAAAATGTAATCCTCTTGATGACTCATTTTAAACATTGTTATCTTTCAGGTTTTTTGGTTAAATGTATATGAATATCTTAATATGTGAAAAGTAGCTCCTTTTTCACCCTTTCATTATTACTTAAACTAATGAAATCATTAATAAAAATCTTTAATGAATTAGGGAATAGTATAAAAAATAGTTTAAAAAAGTAGTAAGAGGAATTAATAATAAATGATTCTTATTCACTTTCTTTTTCTTTTAACTTCTTTTCTAGTGTTTTTATTTCTTGGTTAATAATTTTCATTTTATTTTTCTTTTCGTTAGCGATCGCCTTAATTTCATTAGTTATATTTTTTTGTTTTTTCTTTTTTAACGTGTTATATTGCTTTTTTAAATCTTTTACTAAAACAGTTAAATTTTTCTTTTCCAAACTCAAATTATCTATATTTTTAATAAGTTGCTCTAATTTATTTTGTTCAATGAGTAATTTTGATTCGATTTCACTAATGTTTGGATCATATTCTTCTGTTATTTTATTTTTAATGTAATTTTCTTTCTTTTTCGCCACTTCTTCTACTTGTACAATCTTCTGAGCTATTACATTAATTTGATCCCTAATTTCTTCTTCAGACATAGTAATTTTTTTTTATTTTAATTTTCGTCCAATTATAAAAGAATGTTTCTCCAAAAATAAAGCATAAATAATTAACACACCCTAATTCCATTATAAAAGAATTATTTTTTAACTCTTTATATTTTTTCATAATCGTATCCTATCAATAAATTTTATTAGTTTATTTAGATTGAACCATATTGGTTAAAATTTAAAGTGTTAAATAATGACTTTAAAAGAATTTGGGATTGAACATAAAATTATTGATAAAATTTTAGTAGGGTATACTAATTTTAGAGGAGAAATTATGGATATTCAACCTAAAATAGAGCAATTCTATGAAAAGATTAGAGATTATGCTTCTGGTCCTCCGATCGCTGTTATAGATTACGGTGTTTATAGTGAGGGAGGAATAGATATAGATTTATGTTTTCCCATAAAAGACAAAAAAGGACTCGAGAGTGTACAAATGAAATATCTAGAACCTATTGAAGTATTATCTATAATGCATCATGGTCCTGATGATACTCTAAAAGAAACTTTTCAAATTTTATCGAAATATACTCAAGAACATGTTGTTCTTGGAACTGCTTGGTTAAGACTTGTATATCATAAATACAGCCAAGCAAACCCAGAAGATAATCAGATAGAAATTCAATATAATTTACATAAATGGGATGATAGATTAGAAAAAAGCATAAGGAGAGTTCTAAATGAAGAAATAAAAAATGAAATCATGAAAGATCGAGAGACATTATTTTCAATAGAATCATCCTATAATGATCGAATCCTCTGGCTGAAAGAGATGTTAGATCGATTAGACAAAGTTACAAATGAAGATCAAAAATTTGAAATCTTGTCATGTTGTGCTCATGAATTTTCTAAGAAACGAATAAATTACATGAAAAATATTTACGAAAAAACAGGAGATATTGACGAGGTAATTAAAGAAATGCAGAAAGATTATACATGGTATGAAAATCCAGTACGTAAAGGGAATATTATTTATGTAAGTAAAATTCCAGTAAACCTCGAAGAGTATGAAAAAGCTCAGACTATTGAGGAAAAGAAGAGGAATTACTGTCATTGTCGATTTATTAATGAGAATTTAGATAAGGGCATCTCTCCGACATTTTGCTACTGTGGAACTGGTTGGTATCGCCAACAATGGGAAGGCATACTAGAAAAACCAATCAAGATCGAAGTATTGAAATCACTCTTAAAAGGAGATGATGTTTGCGAAGTAGCGATTCATTTACCAAGTAATTAAATTTAAAATTTTAATGATTAGATTCTTTGCAGAGCGCCAATAAAGATTGACTTAATTTTTTAATGATTGGGACATTACCATCAGAAAATATTTTTTGGTTGATTAAAACAGATGGTCCTTCAAGTTTTCCATATTTTTCAATAATTTCTTTAGAATTTACGTCATTATAAATTACATCAACACTTTCATTTATGATTGGAAATGTGTCCATCATTCTATCAATTACATTCTTTGTTTTACAGCATTTTGCACAAATATTCCCTTCAGTTTCATAAACCAATACTTCAAGTTCTATTTTTTTTCTATTTGCCATACTTTTAATGTAAATCTTTTAAGAATTTAATACATAATTGAAAAATTTTCAAGTATAATGGTAGAATTTGATCAAAAATGTTAAATCAATTTATCTTAATTTATAATCAATCTAAACAATATAACAAAATTTATTCTAAAATTAAAAAATTATTGAAATTAATTATAATTTAAAATCAAAAAAAAACTGTTTTATATACTTCTAGCTATAGGACAGAATCTCATGCTCTTAAATTTAATTAAACTTTAAATTACATTATAACATAATTACAATTAATAGCTTTTAAATAGGTTAAGGTATAAAATGAATGAAGTCGTTTTTTTAAGCCTTTTTGTATTATTGTTTATACGAGTGGTTGGATTGGGTATATCGGTCGACTTTTATTTTAGAAGCCATACTTTGAAGTTCACTATTTTCACTTTAGGATGGTTGCTTTGGTTTTTCGCTGGAATCTTTCCCTTCTTATCTGATATTACATATAACTCATTACTGAAGGAGCTATTTCTAGTTATCAATGGATTATTGGCGTCTATAGGTGCTTTAATCATTTTTTTAGGAATTATTTACAATTTTAAATATATTCAGTTAAAAATTGTCATCTTATTATGCATCATCATAATAATCTTTACAATCTTATTAGCAATACTTATAAATTCAAGGACGGCTATAGCTTTTTCTTTTATTATCGTTGAAATATCAATACTTAGTCTAGGATTTCTTCACCTCATTAAAGGAAGATCTTTCATAGAATTTATTGGCAAAAGTATTAATTGGTATTATCTTACTTTAATATTCGTAATTTTGCTTACAGTAATTTCAATATTTCAGTTTTTAAAAGGTTATCCATATGGATTATACTTCTCTGATGATTATACGGCTGTTTTTTTAAATTACTTTACTGGGATTGGAGTCACGATTTTGATTTTAATATTTTTTATACATTATGAATATAATATTTTAAAGCAGCGACAATTGGAATTAAAGGATATATATTCACATGATCTTGGAAATATTTTGCAAGCAATTTTAAGTGCTACAGAAGTAATGAAATTAGATAAAGATCAAGACCTTATGCAATTAATCCGAGAAAAATCTGAAGAGGCGGCACAATTGATTACAAAAATTAGACAGTTAGAATAAATATTAAATTCTAACTTTTTTTAATTAATTTTTTATTAATTTAACTCATGAAATTACTCATTCTAAAGCGGCTCGAGCCTTTTCTATGTTATCAACCCCAAGAACGATTCTATTATTTTCAGCAAGATAGATTAGATCAATATTAACACCAGCATTACCTATTTTTCGAGCCAATTTCCCCCCACTACCTGGCTTTCCTGCGACATTACCAATATCCAAAACAAGAACGTCCCGTACAGCACGCACTTCAAAACCCGCATCTTCAAGTACCCAACGGGTTGTAGTATCATCTTCAACCAAAATGTGAATAATCCCTTCATTTTTTTGGGGAAATCCACATAAACCTTCCATATTAATGTTCATCTTGCCTAAAGTTTCCCCCATATCAGCTAAAGCACCCGGTTGGTTTTTCACAACAACCGTTAAATCTTTCAATATATCATACCTCCTATTTCCATTTAGTTTTTAAAAAAATTTATCTTATTTTGCTATAATGTGATTTCTTTACATTGCTTTATTATGTCTTTCCCCTATTTAAGCTTTATTTGAACACTTATTTGTTTTAAATTTCTTTGATACGGATATAAGCACAAGACCAAATTTATGTTATAAAATATTAAGAAGACCTTTTAATAATGTATTTTATTCATTCTTTTTATGCCTGAACTGAAAACTAAACCAACTGATAAAAATGTAGATGAATTCCTTAAGAAAATAGAGAATCCGACTAAACGGGATGACTCTTATAAGATCTTGAATCTTATGAAGGAAGTCACTCAAGAAGAACCTAAAATGTGGGGAGATAGTATTATAGGATTTGGAAATTATCACTACAAATATGCAAGTGGACGTGAAGGAGAGTGGTTCCTAACAGGATTCTCACCACGTAAGCAGAGTCTTACACTATATATCATGTCTGGATTTGAAAAATATAAGACACTCCTTCAAAAACTTGGTAAATATAAAACTGGTAAATCCTGTTTATATATTAATAAATTACAGGAAATAAACAAGGATATTCTCAAAGAATTAGTAATTGAATCTGTAACATATATGAAAAAACAATATCCATAAGAAAAATTAGTTTATTTATTGTTAGATTATCTATTTCTTGAATAATTCTTCTAACCTTTCATTTAAAATTTTAGCCATTTTATCAACTTGTAAAGTGATTATTTTATTTCCAAGTTCAGAATTCGCATAAGTCCGTGGATCTTTACCAAGAAGACCAAGTGGTTTTTCATTCATTTCTTTAGGTAGGTTATCTAAATTAACAAGTTCGGGGGCTAGTGCTATCATAAGAGATGTCTCATTCTCCGCAGCATGATCTGTCTGTAAACCAAATCTCTCAGACTCCTCCTTTTGCCAACATATGTAAAGCTCAATCTCAAATTGCTTTTGCCATTCCTTAATGTTCTTAGCAAATAATATTGTTGAGGGACCATGCCCATGGGCCACAATAATTTTAAACCCTGCTCTTTTAAGCTGTTTTATTATTACTTCTAGAATTTGCTTAAAAAGTTCATCAGAAACCCAATATGCACTGCCTGGTAATTGTTGAGGATTTTTTGATGGATAACTATGGATATCCATTCCATAATATTCTTCGCCCTTTACTATTTCTAAATTATCAGGACCAACGAAAAGCATGGGAAGAACTATCCCTCCAACTTTTTTAGCTAATTCGATAAAAAATCCTGAAGATATTAAACCATCTGCTCCAAGCGGCATATGTTTTCCATGCCATTCAAGAGTGCCTAATGGTAAATAAGCAATAGGAGCTTCCAATAACCTTCTCTTAAATTCTTGTGGATTGAGTTCTGTGTATAATACTTTATTTGACATTCTAATTAAAGAAGCTATTAATTATAGATTCTAAACAAAATGAATTTCTGAAACTAAGAATTTTGATTAAATTAACTTAATTTACTTTTCCAAAAACTAAGCTTATTCATTAAAACCTGTTTTTCAGCAGCAGAGAGAATCACTGGGATTTGGCTTAATTCAGTAATAGTTAGATTAATTGGATTTAATAAACTTATATATCCTAATTCTTCTTGGACTCTATTTCTGAAATTTTGTAATTCCAAAGAAAGAGCAACTCCTGGTTTAATATCTATACTATAGATTATATAGTTAAGGTACTCTGCTAAAGACATATTCTGAGGATCAATTCCCGAACTAGAAACTTCAGAAGGTTTACTTATAACTTTTTCATCAGGGGGCATAGGAGGGGTTTGATTTAAATAATTTTGCTTGATTTCTAATGGTTTAGTGTCCACTTTTGAATCAAACTTCTGAGGGATTGGTGTAGTTGGTGTTTTTGGAATATAACTTCTTAAAGATGGTAATACAGTTTTTTGAGCACCAATCCAAGCTTCTTCCAACACTGGGACAAATATTTTAATGTGTTCAGGAATAATACTACCGATACCTCCAATTTCGATAGCGATCTTTTGTCCTATTTCAGTTTTAGAAAGAATACATAAAATAACTTCTTCATAATCACGATTAATCCCATATAGATCCTGTAATTCACGGTGTCTATAAGAAACATTTTGCATCGCGTCTAGTCTTTGGATAATTTGCATATGTTCAGGTGAATTTGAATTAATATTAGCTACAATACGTATATTAGTATGCTTAGGTAATGATTCGAGCAGAGAAACATTTATATCTGTTATGTTTGGAGCAACAATTAAAACTCTCATCTTAGCTTTCAAGATTTCCTCATTAATATGTGCATTAGCACCTTCAAGGGATCTAATAAACCAAATATCTTTCATTGTCATTAATGATTTCTTTTTGGCTTGCTCCCAAAATTCTTGAGTGGTTACTTGACTTATAGATAATCTATCAAGGATCTTGGTCAATTCTTGGTTTAAAGTGTCAACAACCTTAGTGGAAAATGTATTTCTTAAATCTTGAAATGAAACTAAGATTGCGTCCGAAATTCCTTTTACTTTTTCTTCAGCAATAGTTACACTTTTACTAAACTCTTCTATTACGGAAGCGAAGGTACTCTCTAAATTTTCTCCAGTCCTCATAGAAGAACCTGCGACTTCATTGACATTATCTACAATATTTTTTACAATATTCTTAATTTTAGCCAGTAATTTTGTATTAAATCCTTCAATAATCAGTTGCATTCTTGTAGTTAATACATTATCAATAATTTGGTGAACAGTTTTGCTAATCACTCCAAGATGCAGTTTTTTTAAATTATCTGCGATCATTTCCTTCATTTTTTCAAATTGTTCTTCAATATCTTTTACTTCATCTTCGACTATTGCTTTAGTATCGTTTTCAAGATTGGATATGATATCATTTATTTTTCTTATTTGACCGATTATTTGAAGTGCTTTATCCATATCTTGTTTTTGGGATGCTATTTGTTGCTCTACTTTATCCCTTAAGTTTTTAATAAACGTGGTGTATTCATTTAATTCTTGTATTCCTTTTGCTTTTGCTTCGAGTTGAGAGAAAGACTGATTCAATTGAATTGGTGCCTCATTTTTTATACCTCGAATATACTCATCAAAATTAACCAACTGTTTGATTAAGGCAGCATAAGGAGGTAATGGAGCATAATGTGGCGTAGCACCAATAATTTCTTTATACAATCCTTTATCAACAAACTTATCCGCGATTTCTTTACATTCCTCTTTAGTTTTTTCAATTAATAGAGCCATTTCTCCTAATGAAACAATATCTCTTCCAGTAGTTAAGAAATAAAGTTGGATTTCATCTTCTGATAATTGTATATCACTAAGAACTTGATAAGTTAATTCTTTTGAATAGCTTACATCCTTATCAAGAATATCTTCTATTTTGAAATTTTCAATCTCTAAATTTCTATCAATAGATACAATTAATTTATGAGGCGGAGTTCCATGTAGAGATTCCTTTTTGAATGGAAATTTTGTAATACTCTTATATTCATCAAGGGAAATAACAAATTTTACTTCTGCAAAGCATAATTTGCATTTAGTTACAATTTCTTTTTCTCTCTTACCATCAAACAGGTACATTTAAATACATCATCTCGTTAATTCAAAAATTTCATTAGTTAATTCTTATTTTAATAATATTTCTTATTAATAAATAGTGTATTTGTAAATAAAATTAATTAAGAATTTCTATAAGAAAATTAAAGAATCATTCTGGATGTTAATTTATATTTTCTTAAAAGAATATTTTAATACTAGTTCTTTGATCTTTAATCTAATGTTTAATTTACAAGATAATTCTTATTCATTAAAAGCATCCTTAATATAATAGTTTATAATTAAAAGAAGTGCTGAAAAATTGTCGACAACTAAAAAACAATTATTTGAAAACATCTTTAATAATTTTTTAAATCAAAATACTGAAGTTGAAGCGATTATTGTATCTGACCAAGATGGTTTTGTGATGGCAGGAGAAAAAAGAATGGATATTGATATTGAAATTGTATCATTTTTAACTGCAGTAGTTAATCCCATAATCGAAAGAGTAAGAAATGAATTTTCCTTTAAAAAATTTGGAACAGCTAGTATCGATACCGAAGAACATAGATTGCTTTTCGTTTTAATTAATGAAGCTACCACATTGACTCTAGTAATACAAAGTTTAGGATCCATCGATGATATCGCCCCCTATGCCTACTTTCTCGCAGAAAAAACCGCACAGATTCTTGAATCTAACGAACAAAGCATAAGTAGTATTTCTATTCCAGATTTTAAATTTACTGTTGAATTATGCGAGGAACCTGAAAGAATAAAAAATCAGATTTATCAATCAAAAATACAACAAGGAGGAATTTATCGATTTAAGTTTATAGTGATAGGAGATCATGAAGTGGGAAAAACTTCTATAATCCGTATGTTTGTTGAAGGAAATTTTTTGGATGAATATCGAGCTACAATCGGATTAAATATCCTATCCCATGATTTTATCGCTTTTGGGAATAAGATTAGTATAATGTTATGGGATATTGGTGCTCAAAAGTATTTCAAAAGATATAGAAAAACTTATTATGATGGAGCACAAGCTGCTTTTATTGTATTTGATTTAACTAATAGAGAGTCTTTTAATAATGTTACTTACTGGCATGATGAATTAAAAGAATTTTTAGAAAACAAAGACTTACCAATTATAATTATAGGTAACAAAACTGATATAGCTGAAAAACGTGTTGTTAGCTATGAAGAGGGAATTCAGCTTGCAAAGGATCTATCCGCACTCACATCTTTTTCAGAAACTACTACAATGTCGGATTATTCCGACTTATCAGATATTGAGAATAGTTCTCATACAAAGATTTCTTATATCGAAACAAGTGCAAAAACAGGGGAACGAATTCAGGATGCATTTAATTTAATCTCATATCATTTTATTCTGAAATGTGAAGAAAAAGAACAGTTAGCTTTAAAACAAAATATCCTTGATGAAATTAATACAATTTTGGATATTAATAAATCATTAACCTTAACTTTTCTTAATAAAGAAGAACTTTGGAATCCAACTTTTCAGATTTTGACTGAGATTGAAAATTTAGGAAAAATCTCAAAAGTTAAAGACAAAAAGAAAGAAAAGCGATATGATTATGATAGCGGGTTGATATTGAAAAGTTATACTTATGAATCTTATAAAACATCTGATTCTGATGGCGTTATTTGTATTTTCGATGCTAGAAACAAAGCAGTAATTGATCAATCATGGATTGAAGTTATCTCTGATATAATAAATAATTTAAGCAAAAATAAAGTGATTTCAGTTGGAATAAGAGTATCTGATGAAACTAATTGGTCAAAACTAATAGAAGGTTTTAATCTAGATGAAAAAGCAGAGAATCAATTAATCTCATTATTATATTTTAGATTACGCGAGGATAATACATTAGACATTTATGAACAATTATCTACAATGTTAAATACTATCAAAAATCTAAGCTTTAATTATTAAATAAAAAGAAGATTTCAAGAGAGAATATAGGTTTTTAAAATTCTACTTTTTCAGGATACGCAACTTCTAATAACTCTAAAGCCATTTTGGCAACTTCAAAAGGAATTTTCTTTTTGCTATCTTCACTATGATAAGCTTCCTTTATATTGTTTAATAAATACTCTGGAAAGAAAATGACAGGAACAATATCAGTTAATAAAAATAACCAAACCCTTCCTTTTAGATCTTTTATATCCGTTACAATATTTAATTTTATTAAATCATCCAACATCAAATCGACATTTGCAAATTCTGAAAAAATATTTGGTAATTTATCACGAGGATAGAATTTATTCCTCAACATCGCAAAAATATCATAAATGTCTGGATTTAGTAGAATTGATGCTAGCTTTTTTTTATTCTCAATTGCTTGGAAATTTGGATTATAATTACTAAAAAATTCCATTACCTTCTCTTCATATTTTGGATATAACTCATGCTTAGTGTCCTTTAGATGCTTTAAAAGGTCTAGATTAGGTTTTCGGATTAAATCTATATCTTTTGTTAAAAACAAGTACTCTCCTTGATCTTTTATCAATCCTGTAAGTTTATCTCGTTTTCCCTTTATCCAATCACGACGAATAAGATTTAATTCTAAGAAAGGCTCAAGTAACACGTCAAGATTTGGGTTTTCTTTAATCCTTTCTACAATCTCTCTAACATCTTTTTTTGATTTAGGATATTCTCTTAGAACTTTTAAAATTTCTAACCTCTCATAACTATTAAAAATAAGAGCTACTTTCTGAAGTTTGTCAAGATTAGTTAATCTTTTAATTTGGTATATCGCATATTTTAACTCAGTTTGAAAATTAGAATTGATTTTGCTCATCAATGATATTTGATTCGTTTTTTTCGCTGTTTCATAAGTTTCAAACAAATACTCTAATTTTTTAGCTAAATCCTTAAAGATATCTTCATAAGTTCCAAGATCTTCATCCAAGCTAAATATGAGTGTTGCTAAATATTGCGTGCCAGTTTCTTCTTGTTTAAAATAAGAACTAACCTGATATTGAGTCTCCTTTAGTCTACCTTCATAAAAATTACTAAAACCTCCTGTTATTTCACGAATACTTGTGGTGTGGTGATATAAAATAGAAAATAAATCACTCGTAGCTATTAGTTCTGGTAAATTACTTTCGGAGAACTCTTTATTTTCAAATATACACACTATAGGTTTAAATTGTGGTTCTACTTCTCCCGTTGGCTTTTGAATCAATACAAATTCAAAGGTTAATATGGCTTCTATCATAATACTAAAATTTTTTTATTTAATTCATAATAAAACAATTCTTATTTAACTCTTATTCAATTACAATTTTTAACATTTTGATTAAAATTTAAAAGTTATTAGAACTCTTGTCTTAAAACTAGTAATTATGAGGAAATTATTTGTAGTTATCATATTGAATCGCTTATAGAATATTTTGCAAGATATTAAATTAGGGTAGCATTTTCATATTATTAATTAAATTTTTTATATTATACAAAGGGTTGTAGATATGCTATATAATATAACAAGTAAAAAGAAAATTGTTTATTCAACTATTCTGCTATCAATATTAACGATAAGTATTTTCTTTCAAAATC
>JBHLJZ010000099.1:12146-14151 GCA_048887165.1 Candidatus Hodarchaeota archaeon
GGCAGGCAGTAATTCGTACATCGTGTTCTTAACTAGTCGAAAGCGCCACATCAGCTTTTCTTTCAAAATCCTTGGCTTCTAAGTCAATTAAATGATTCAAGAAATAATAATGATCCATTTTTAGGTGCTGATGTGCCCCAAACTTCTGAAACAGATTACTATTCTCAAGATTGGATAACAAATGGACAATTTTCGTCAGGATCAGTTAATTGGACAAGTGAAATTACTGGAGATACATCAGATTTTACTCTAGGCGTAAGTGGAGGAGCTGCTAATTATGTTGTAGAGGGAAACACTGGTACTTTTAATTTGATTCAGAATCCACTAAATAATGATGATGGAAAATGGGTTAATATCCAAGACCCATACTTTCCTACGGTAGCATTACCAACTGAAAATAATGATGATTCTGGACTTTGGATTCGTCATTACTTCCAAGAAGGCACTTCCTACCAACAAGTTGCGAGTAAAGTATGGGCTCGAAATTGCACTTTACCCCAAAATCTCTCTGATTACACCATCACCTCTGCTTCTTTATCTTCATACTTTAATGCTACAGTTAATAGAAATATAGACGTCTGGGCAGAACGATTCTCTCTTTCTTATTGGCTCAATTTTGATTTTGCTCAATTTTTTCTTTTACTTACAGATCTCGATAGGGATAAAGTATTTCAAGCAGGATTTTTCCAGTTAGATAATTCAACTCTTGCTGGTACAGGCTCCGGTCTTGAGTATGTATCAGATACTCTTCTACCCACCGTTTCTGATGAGACTTTAAAGTACTACCTGACGGAAATTCTCAGTCAAGATTATCAAAATTTCACTATTGCTTTTGGAATTAGAGTATTCTGCGAAGATAATATTTCACCTTCTGATAATGATTATTGGGAAGAATTAGTTTTCAAAAGTGTTAGCTTATCTTTCACTTACGAAAAGAAAATTGACAAGTTATCAAAAGCTTCCTGGGAACAATATGGTGATACAATCCCAAGCACTTATGAAATAGAAAATGCTACTTTAAATTTTCAATATCAAACAGATAAAGATTGGACAACTAATACTGGTTCACTTAACTCTGAGTTTAGAATCATAATCAATAACAATCAATTAGGAGAAACTGTTAAACTAACTACAGCAACAACTTCACCTCAATATTTCAAAGCAGGGGGATTAGACGTTTCAAGCTTAATACAGGCTGGTGAAGAAGTAAATCTCTCAATACAAATCTATATAGGCGACGAATTTACTTTGGATACTGATGTCACCCTTTCTATAGATAATGTTACTCTTGTAATAGGTTATGGAATCTACACTGCACCTGATTCATCAGATTATGATCTTATTTTAAATGGTGTAGACAGGACTACGGAAAAATCTACACAAGTTACTTACAACGAAAATTTGAATGTAACTTTTATATATAAGAACAGTACAGGAGATTTTATTACAGGTGCAAATGTTGAATTAACGGGAGGTGGTTTGTCCCCTATCCCTCTTTCTGAAGGAGCCAATCAGTATTATTCAATTATTAACAGCACTGTTTTAGGTGTAGGAATAACATATCTTACATTAACAGCTAGTAAGCGATACCATACAAGTATAGAATTCCAAATTACAATAACAGTTGTTAGTAGAGATACTGAACTTCAACTATTCCTAAATGATGTAAATGAAACTATTGATAAAGAGATTGAGATTCAATGGAATGAGAACCTTAATATTACCATAAAATATTTAGATATTGAAAGTCTTCCAAGTACTCATATAGAGGGTGCAACTGTAGAATTAACTGGAGCTGGACCAACAAAGACCTTAAGTGAAGATCCTGCAAATCAACAATATGAAAGGTTGATTAATACAAACATTTTAGGAGTAGGAAGTACTTTTTTGACAGTTTATGCTTCCTTAGAGAATTATACTTCATTAAGTATAAGATTCAAGGTCACTGTTAGCTCTAGAGCAACATATATAGATAATGTAATGCTCAATGAAACGGTCTCAACTT
>JBHLJZ010000100.1:0-14132 GCA_048887165.1 Candidatus Hodarchaeota archaeon
AGAGTTTCTGGTGTTAAAGGTTTGCCTTGGATAAATTTTAATGTATTAACTGAAGAGCCACATGGACTTTCTCTTATGAGCTCAATATCATTTACTATAGGTTGATTGTCTTCTGAGACCTCCATTTGAAGTTTATAGATAGGAGTTCCAAATTCTTCGAAGAATTCATCTATTTCGTTTATACCTGTGTTTGGTAATGCATTACACATGGATACAGGCTGTATTACTTTTGGGTTTGAGGCTTTAACCTGGTTAAAAAAACCCTCACCAAAATGAACTGGAAGTATAGTTGGTTTTTGGTGCATACAAATTTCATATACCACATCGGGGTGCCTAACATATAAAATTAACAAATCCGCGTTTTCAATAGCATTTTCTACCTCTTTTTCAAAGAAGACCTCATCTAAGAACATTGTGGGATTTTCCTCTTTTATAATTAAAATCTCGGCAGATGGAAACTTCTGTTGCACTATTTTTATAGCCCGGTCACCGTATTTTCCATCTGATATAATTAACACATTCATCCTTATCTCACTGTCTCCTCTTATTATACTTGAATATCCTTTTTGTACTAATAACCATTAAACTTTCACTTTTTCCAAACTAACTCTTGAATTTCTTAATAGACTTATTACATTCGGATTACTCAACAACTCTTTATATCTTGAGCGAATTGTAATTTCGCTTATACCTACCACTTTGGAAATTTGTTGTTGAGTAAGTTCTATTTTTTTAAAATTGCATACAAGATACAAAGCTCCAGCAACTAATCCTTTAGGATCCTTTCCGTTAATATACATAGAATCTTTAAAAGGTTCTAATAAATCTATAACCAAGTTCTCTATTTCACGATTTAAATTCAAGATTGCAGTACATTTTGGAATTAATGAAATAAAATCTATCATTGGAATCTTTAAATTTAATAGTTTAACTAAAACTTTGAAATGACTTCTTAATTCTCTCTCACTAGAATTACATTCTTCGAGAATCTCTTGTAATGTCCTGTTAATTTTAAGATTTCTACATGCATAATAAATACACGCAGCAACCATAGTATTAATAGATCGACCTTTAATAATGTTCATTTTAAATGCTTTTTTATACACATTTATAGCTGAAACTTTAACATAATCCGGGAGATCCAAGTTTGAGCTAATTCTTTTTAATTCCCTTGTAGCAATGAGAATGTTTTTCTTATTCCATGAGATCCTTGTATTCCATTTTGCTGCTCTTTTTAAGTCGGAATTTCTAATTTCTTTTGTGGGTATTATAGTATGTAAAGCTACTCCAGGAGTTAAAGGAGTAATTAAAGAACCAATATGTTTTTTGTTTATAATATCTTGATTTGTATATACTATTTTATCACTATGCGATAAGTCTATTGCTCTTTCATTAACCACCAATCCACATTCTTGGCATACTGATTCTCCAGTTTCAGAAATAAATATTATATTTCCACCGCATTCTTCACACCAATTGATAGATTTAAACTTTCTTTCATAATCATTTAGTTCAATTAAATTAAGTTGAGTAATTTGTATCACCTCTCATCTCTTTTATTCGACCCCATAAACACAAACCTAATGTCATGAGGAACATAAATAATAACATTATCCACACTTTCACTTTACCTCTTAGAAAATAATATTTCAAAGCATTCACATCAATTTTCTTCATTTCTTTATGACTATTCCTATTTTTTCTTATTCCTGTTTAATAAATATTCAATAAAATCATTTGAATAATCCTTAACTATTTCAAGTGCTCCGATCTTTAAAGGTAATTCTGACTTTTTTAACTTTAAACAAAGTATTGGTGGAAAGATTAGTTTGGCTTTTATATATTTTCGAAGAAATTCTATCCAGATTAATTCATTTTCCATCTCTGTTAGTGAGACATAAAAACCCGATAAAGCTTGAAGTTCTTTATTACATAATATTGAATCTTCACTGTATTTCAACACCCAATTCTGAATCTCTAAACTTGGTATTTTTTCCCCAAAAATATCTCCAATAATCAAGTAATCCAACTCTTCATCTATCAAAGATAAAGGATCCGTCTTATTTGCAGTCCCTACTGAAATCTCTATATAGTCCTCTAAGCGATCCTGTATCATCTCAGCTATAGTTTTAGAGATTACAATTCCTTCCTTATATATAATCCATAATTTCATTCTATTCAAGAGATTTTATATAATTTTTTTTAGTAATTATAATAGAGATTGGGACTCTAATAAGGGGATGTTCACTACTATAGAAAAAAAAGAACCTTTGGACTTTATTGAATAGAAATATATTTTCTATTGTTTTTAACACTTCTAAAATATACAATAAACCAAAAAACTATAAAAACTCGAAATTTTCCTCTTAATTAAACAAATTTTGGAATTGAAAGTACCAAAAATTATTCCAATAGGTTGAGATTTTGGAATAATCGGTAGATATAATTTCATTCAGTTCTAAGAGATATAATATATATTATATTTTCATCTGTATATCTTCTTGGTTAATCTCTGTCTTAAATAAATTAAAGCTATTGAGGAAAATTATCAATTTTATAATAGAGTATTGATTGAATATTTCACAAAATTTAGAAATGATATACAAACTCAAAACTGGAGGAGGAGACTGTATTATGGATAGTGAACATGATATTCATGTCAAAGATGTTTATAAATCCTATGGTAATATTAGAGATTTTTATTGATAATTACCCACAAAAATATACGGATGAAAATATACTATTTACTATATTTCTTAGCTAATTTTTATAATTATTTTACATATATGAGCTTAAAATTGCCGGAAATTGAAGGATATAACACTAAGAGATTTTATATTAATAAAAAAAAATAGGGTCAGTTTCTTGTATATTTCAAAGGAATTTTCATTGAAATCAGACTTTGAATTTACCTTTCCATCAACTTCTAATCAAACAATTTTTATAATCAAAAAAAATTTATATTATTTTTTCTATAAATATTAAAAATTTAAACTCTGCTACTTTATTTATAGTTAGAAATATTAACTTTATTTTAGTAAACCCCTAAATCGAGAGATTTAACATTATTCTAAAAACAGTTATAAAACTAACATCCCATATTTTCCATTGAATTGTAAAGGTAACTAGAAAAATAAAAGGTTATTATGAATTAATAATGGAAATTTCAATCTCACAGCAAGGATCTCCCAAAGGGATTTTCTTCTTAAATTTTAAAACAAACTCTTTTTCTGGAAAAGCTCCCTTTAACAAACCCTTTATACTTGCGAGTGTGACCTTATGACAAGGAATTTCTTCCTGATTCCATACTTTCTGAACCATTTTCCAAATTTCGCATTCTAAAACTCTATGAATCATTTTCTTTTCATTAATAACCTTTGTTTCTGAATTCATATTCATAAGTATATGGTTTATCTTCATTAGTTTTGGCAATCTTTGAGAGAAATCGCCTTCTAAGTTTGTTATTGATGCAATTTTTTTTCCAATTCTCTCAGAAAACATCTCCCACGCTTTTATATCTAATTCTGTCGCAGTTTCCACTCCGAGTTTTTCCGCCGAAGCCATGAACCACGCACCATCCAATCTAAGAAAAGCATATCTCATCAATTCCAGTAGTTCTTCTGATCCTAATACTATATTTTCTTTCATATTAAAAACACAATTTTGATTTAATATAGGATAAATAAAACGATAAGTTTGGTTATTTTTAAATCCCTTAATGAGGTTTATGATTTAAAATAAAAATATATTTTGAAATTCTAGTAAGTTTTAAGTTCCTTCTAAAAACCCGTGGATGTAGTTATATTGTTCCTCGGTGAGTTTGTCTATCTCAACACCCATGGATTGAAGCTTTAGAAACCCTACTTTATTATCAATCTCCATAGGTATTTCTATCATTCCTGGCTTTAATTTTTCTTTATTTTCTACAATATACTCTGACATCAGGGACTGAAGCCCGAACGACATATCCATCACTTCAGCCGGGTGACCTTCAGAAAGGACAAGATTTGCTAGACGTCCCTTAGCTAGGAGATAAACCTTTTTACCATTAGGAAAAGTTATTTCTTCGACATCTTTTCGAATGGGTTTTATCTCTTTGGCATATTCATAAATCTCCTTGGTTGGAACCTCAATATCGAAATGCCCTAGATTACCAAGAATAACTCCGTCCTTAAATTTCTCGAACATTTCTTTTGTTGGAGCAATTACGTGCTTGCAACCTGTGGCTGTTAGTATTATATCAGCAATTGGTAGAGCTTCTGCTATCGGCATAACTTGATATCCCGCAAACTTAGCTTGGAGTGCTTTAATTGGATCAACTTCTGTAATAATAACGTTAGCACCTAATCCTCGGGCTCTGAGTGCCATACCTGAACTGCAATGACCGTATCCAGCGATAACTACATTCTTACCTGCAAAGAGAACATGCAGTCCATAAATTGCAGAAATTATACCTTGACCTGTGCCTAATTCATTATCAAACTGATTTTTACATCGAGCATCATTTACAGGAAATAATGGTACCTTCAACACTCCCTGTTTATCCATTGCTTTGAATCGTTTAACACCAGTGGTTGTTTCTTCCTGACATGCAATAATGGTACCTGATTTTATAAGATCTTCATATTCTTGGTGTGCAGTAACAATCATATCAGCACCATCATCAATTAAGATGTTTGGTTTGGCATCTAAACATTGTCTTATACACCAATAAAATTCTTCGTCTGTATTACCATGCCACGCAAACACGTTTACTCCTTCTTGAACTAATGCTGCCGCTACATCATCTTGGGTAGATAATGGATTACTGCCACAGAGATAGACTTCCGCTCCCCCAGCTTTAAGAGTTCTTGCAAGATTACCTGTCTCTTTTGTTACATGTAAGCAACCTGCGATTGTTATACCTTTTAATGGTTTTTCTTTTTCAAATCTTTCACGGATAACTTTAGCAGTTACTGGCATTTTATTTTCCGCAATGTATAATGCTTCCTTGCCTTTATCAGCCAGATTTTCATCTGCTACTTTATAATTTACCATTTAAGTTCACTTTTCTATTTGTAAGAATTATAATTTTAATTAATTAATAAAACTTTTTTTGGTTAAAGGCAAATATTTTTATATAAATATTAACATTTAATTAATAAATCATAAATAAATTGAAAATTTGTAATGAAATGGAAATTATTGATGATCAGTTAGAAGCTCAACAGTTTATAAAAAACTTAAGCGGAAAAAGTAAATTTAGTATTTCTAAAAATTCACGTATGATTGGTCTTTCCAGACAAACATATCAAAATAAACTTAATAGATTAAGAGATGAAAAAATCATTACTAATTTTACTATTAATATAAATCCAGATATTCGCCCCAATAACTTAAAATATGTGATGATTGAAATTAAAACGAATCCAAAGGAACCTGAACTGGTAAAGGAATTATTAGAGATCCCCCAATTAAGATTATTGGATGGTATAATTGGGGAATTTTCTTTATTTGCCTTACTAATCTTCAAATCCCCTGAAGAATATTATCAGATATTGAATACTATTGATAATATAATGGCAAAATCGTACTTTAAAAAATATCAGATAATTGAAACAATTAAGATATTCAAAACAAATGGCATTAGCCTTAGTAAGCTAAAAATGACTCTAAAGGAAGAACTAATTTATAAATTAAGTAATTTTAAAAATGAGATCATAGAAATAGAAATTCAAGAAAAGATTGACTTAAACCAAATTGCTCAAAAATATAGAGAAATTGAATATAACCCTAAAAAATTTCCAAGTCTTATCATTAGGATTGAGGATTCAAGTGTAATTATATTAATTTTTTCAAATGGTAAAATAAAAATTACTGGTTTAATGAAAGACACTAATGTTGAGCAATTAATAGACAGGCTTATTAAAAGTTTAAGTAAAATAGGAATAAAGTTAGATAAAAAGAGAAATGATCAAAAGTATGAAATAGATTATACAGATTCTGTAATTCTAAATATATTACAAAGTGGTCAAGGCTTTAAACCAATCTCTACATATGATATTAGTAAAATCTTTAAAGAACAAATGAAAATGGATATTTCACAATCAACTATACATAATAGAATTAAAAATCTTGAACAAAAAGGTATTATCTTGAATTACACTGTAAATTTTAATCCAAAAAAAATTGGTTATGAAGGAAAATATCTTCTTCGTATGAAACCAAGAGATCCATCAAAATATGATAATTTAGCTTTAAAATTGGAAAAAAATAAACATATAACAGATTTATTTCGAATAGGTGAACAATATGGATTGTTCGCTATAATTCGGGTAAAAAGAGTTGAAGATTATGCTAAATTAATACGTGAACTTTACGAAACTGAAGATATTGAAGATACTTTTACAAATTTTGTTTTAGATGAATTAATACCATATACGAATTTTGTGTTTTATTAGAAATCAAAGATCTTCAATTTCGCTAGAAGGTATTAATTTAATTATTTTGTAATAATATCTTAAATTGTATTTATGAAATATTTTTTTGAATTAATTAAAAAACAGATTGGATTATCAAGAGAAGGGAGAATTGTTTTATCTAAAGAATCTAGGAAGTATATTAAAACGCCTGCGCTTATAGTTCCTATGAAAAGTATTTTAATGAATCAATTTGGTTATCTTGAATTTTTCGAAGATCATGAACTTTTTTTAATATCAAAAGAAGTATATCTTAAAATTAGCTTTTTAAGGGAGAAATTTAGGAATACAGCTTTTATCTATACACATGAAGGAACAATTGACAAATATAAAGAAATTTTAACTAAGAATAGTGAAATTTTCTCAGAAGATAATATCATAACTTCAATTCCTTTTAATATTCCTACAACATTAATAGATAAAGAGTTTACTAAAAATGAAATTAGAAATTATCTTACAGAAGCCAAGGAAATTTTAAAAAACTATCCAAATTTAGACTTTTCTTTATCAATAAGGATATTTGAATATCCTGAATTGCTTGATTTATATATTCCATTAATTAATAGTCAAGAAAACGTAAGAATATTAAATCTTGTGGATCTTTTTGATGTGACTAGTAATTTTCGAAGAATTATTGAAGTAATTCTTCGTATAAAACAAGAGCTTAATAATAATTTAGTCTTAATGGCTTCAGGTAGAATAATTCCTAAGTTTTATCCCATATTAGTTTACTTAGGTATTGATTTGATCGACAGTTCATATTTACTTTATCTATCTTCTGAGAACTTTTACGATACTATCGAATATTTACTCCCAATATATAAAATTAAATTTTTGCCTTGTAATTGCTATGCTTGCAGAGAAAGATTAAAATATTTATTAAAAAGCAAATATTCAAACGAGAAAACAGAACAACTGGTATTACATAATCTGATTTCAGCAAAGACTTATATGAATAAAATTAAACAATATTTAACAACTGAGGATTTTCGTGCTTTTGTTGAGAAATCTTCTTTTGATGATATAAATATCATTTCTATATTAAAAATCCTCGATAAACAGAAATTCAATTTAATAAGATTGGAAACTCCTATAAATCAAAAAAATTTAAAAATCCAATGTTATGGTCCATCATCATATTATCGTCCTGATTTTCATGTGTTTAGAGAGAGAGTCATTGATAGTTTTGAACCCGAATTTTGGACAAAATTAATTATATTATTACCATGTTCTGCTAAAAAACCCTATTCTAAATCAAAAACTCACAAAATATTTCATAGCGTAATTAGAAAGTTTCCTGATTTTCCTGATTTTCAAGAAATTATAGTAACATCGCCTCTTGGAGCAATCCCTAGACAACTAGAAAATATATACCCTGTAAATTGTTACGATATTTCGGTTACTGGTGATTGGAATGTAGAGGAGATAAATATTTCAGCAAATATGTTAATTAGAATAATTGAAAAATACGATAAAAGAATTCCAATAATTTGTCATTTTGAAGAAGGAGGATATCAAAAAATTATTAATAAAGTTGTATCAAAAGTAGAAAATGAAATTTTTTTCACTAATGTTGAACACAATCTTATTACCAGTAAGTCATTGGAGTCCTTAGAAAATTTGATAAAAAATGAAAAAGATCAATTCACCCCGGCGGAATCTTTACCACGGAATAAGAATTTTTTAAAATCATGGCATAGGAGATTGATTAAAGTAATGGATTACCAATTTGGAAAAGATTCTGGAATGAAACTCGCCAGAAATGGAATTATAATCAAGAGAAATAAAGCGAACACCTTTCAAGAAATATATGAGTCAAAATCTAATAAATTATTGGGTAAATATCTACATAACTTAGGACAAATTGAATTAACGTTAACCGGAGCAAGTGAATTATGGCCATTTGATAGTTTTTCCAATACACTAATCTTTGATGGAAATCAAATCAAAGGAAATACGTTGTTTCGTCCTGGAATTATAGATTTTAGTCCAGACCTTTATCCTAATAATTACGCGTTTGTAATAGACAAAAATAGAAAGCAAATTATAGCTTTGGCAAAAATGTTAGTTGGATCTAATTATATAAAAAATACTAATTCAGGTAAGATTGCTGATATCTATGAAAAAGTTGAATGACGAGTCAGAAATAATTGATAAGATAAAATATTTAAGGGAAAAGGCTATAAGAAGAAAGTTAAAAATGTCAATACCTCCTTTAGATAAGCCTGTTAGCTTTTGGATTAAAGAAGATCGTCTTTTAAAAGGAAAAGGGAAAGAATTTACCATAATATTAAGGACAAAAGGATGTAACTGGGCTTTAAGTGAAAAAGGCGGTTGTTCTATGTGTGGATATTTAAATGACTCTTATTTACGATATATGAATTTTGATAATATTTTTAATCAATTCGAATTTGCAATCAATTCGAAAATAGAAGGGATTAGAGCAGATCAAGACGACTTTATATTAAAGATCTTCAATTCAGGCAGCTTTTTTGATGATCATGAAATTTCAGAACAAATTAGAGAGAAAATCTATAAAAAAGTATCCAAAATCGAAAAGGTAAAAGAAATTATTGTGGAATCAAGACCAGAGTATCTTTCAAAAGAAAAATTAGAAAAAATGCAAAATTTACTAAAAAATAAGTATATTGAAATCGCAATTGGGCTTGAAACGGCAAATGATAAAATAAGAAACGAATATATAAATAAAGGTTTATTATATAAAGACTTTTTAAAAACTATACAAATGTGTAAGGATTTAAAAATAGGAATAAGGGTTTATTTACTATTTAAGCCTCCACTTTTAAATGAATATGCTGCTATTGATGATTGTCTTTATTCAATCGAAAAACTTGTTGATTTAAAAGTTAATACTATTTCAATTAATCCATTAAATATTCAAAAAAATACTTTTGTAGAATATTTATGGTTTCAAAATAGATATCGTCCTCCTTGGTTTTATTCTTTATTTAAATGTTTAATAAAAGCAAATAAGTTAAATAAGAGTATGAAATCTATTCGAATAATATCTGATCCTTCAGGAGCAGGGACTAAAAGAGGAATACATAACTGTTTAAAGAGAGATTGTAATGAGCATATGATTATAGGATTAAAAAATTACGTTCTTTCTCAAGATGTAAGTCACCTGCGAGATACGAGGGATTCTGTTAATTGCAAATGTAAAATTTTATATCATTTACAAAAGAAGTACCATTAATAGGACTAGATTGAATTTACAAAAGTGTAAAAATATTTGTGAACGCAGATATTTAAAGGTCTTGATCAGAAAGAATCATACAAAAGTTAAAAATAGTAAATTTTATACTTTTTTAATAAATTTTTATAAAATTTATTCACGATTCCATTCAAATTAATGTCAATTTTCAGTTATTTAGTTGACTGAATCCGAAATTTTTTCTAATTTGTATAAAAAAGGGAAAAAAATGGGTATATTTAAATATAACCCATCAATTTTCTATTGTATATTTCATATATCAATTAGGGTAATCTCTTGTTAAGTTGGGTTAAGTTAGATCTTTTTTATCTCGGGAAATCGAAAAAGCATGAAATATTTAGAGCCAAAAGATGGAACAAGAGCTTAGAAAAAATACTAAATAAATCTGTGTTTACAGAAGAATATAAAGAAATTGGATATATTAAAGAAATTTTTGGTCCAAAAAAATTACCTTTTATATCTATTAAAACCTTATCTAATAACAAATTTGACCCAAATATTAAATTATACACTAAAATGAAGTAAAATACTAGAATTTTTTACAAAAGGTGTAAATAATTTCGAGCTGGAATCAAACCAACACTATATTTGAAGAAAAGTCGAATTCGGAGGATAATAGTTGTACCGAATGTGGAAAAAGTGTATTACTCGATGAGAATAGAGGATTATTAGTCTGTGAAGAATGTGGTCTAGTTCATTCTGAGAATCATATTGACCATGGTCCCGAATGGCGTGCATTTGATGCAGATCAGAAGAAGAAAAGAACAAGAACAGGAGCTCCAATGACTTATATGATTCATGATAAAGGATTGAGTACTATGATTGATTGGAAAAACAGAGATATTTTTGGGAAGGAGATACCTGCTAAGTTGAGAGGGCAAATATATCGATTAAGAAAGTGGCAGAGTAGAATTAGAGTTTCAGATGCTACTGAGAGGAACTTAACATTTGCACTTAGTGAACTCGATCGGATGGCATCAAATTTGGATCTTCAAAAAAATTTGCGTGAATGCTCAGCAAAAATTTACAGGGACGCAGTTGAAGCTCATTTAATTAGAGGAAGATCAATTGAAGGTGTTGCAGCGGCTAGTCTTTATGCTGCATGTCGAATGTATAAAGTTCCAAGGACTCTTAATGAAATAGCAGAAGTTGCTCGTGTAAATAAAAAAGAAATTGGGCGCTCATTTCGATTTATATCTAAGGAATTACTCTTAAACCTTAATCCTACTAAAGCTTTAGATTTCCTAACAAGATTTATTTCCGAATTAGAACTATCACCCGAATGTCATAAAATGGCAAAGAAAGTTATTAAAATGGCTGAAGAACGCGGATTAACTTCGGGAAGAGGGCCAACTGGAGTATGTGCTGCAGCAATTTATGCATCTTCAATACTTACAAAGGAAAGACGAACTCAAAGAAGAATTGCTAAAATAAGCCAGGTAACAGAAGTAACAGTTAGAAACCGTTTCTCTGAATTAATTGAAAATCTAGATCTTGGAATTAAATTAAAGAAAAAGTAATTTTTGTTTTTTAAGATTTTTATTGATTAAAAAACCAATCTGATTTCTTGTTATTTTTTAATTAAAATAATATCACCATATCATAACATTTAATGATTTATTTTTTTCATTTTTATCCTATCTAATATCCATTTATAATAATTTAGATCATATGAAAGTTGAAACAACTAGGCTAATAAATCAGATCGAGGTAAATTATTTTCTTCATAGAGTTAAGAAATATTTCCCTAACTTTGTGGCAGGGGTTATTACTGACTGGAATGGATTTCCTATTGGCTCTACAATCTCAAAAAGGCTTTGGATCCATGAAAACACTCTAGCTTTATGGGCTGTTTCAAAAAATAAAGAAAATAAAGATTTGATAAAAGATCCAAACCTAGTGCAGCTCAAATTTAATATCGATAAGGGAAAAAGGTATAAACTCTTTATATTATTAGAAAAATCTAAAAATTATAAAACTAGAGTAAAGCCCTTAAAAGATTTAATTAAAAACCAGGAATTATTTTAACAATATCTATTAAATTCATGAAAAAACTTGTACATCGGTAAGGCGCACAAAAGGTTAGTTAATTAAATTTTTATAGTTAAACTTTTACTTTAATAATAAATAAGGAATAAGGGTTAATTTTAGCATTCACTTTATATATATAATTTCTAAAATATTAAGTCTAATTAAAAATTAATTTATACAATAAGGAGAGCCTTTTGAGTTATTCCCAAGACGAGCGCAGATTGAAAAAAATATTAAATAATATCATCAATAGTACACCTGGTTTGAAAAATGCTATTATTATTGATGATACGGGAATTACGATAATAAGTGAATCTAAATTTACTTTTTCAAGTGAGCAAGATATTTCTGTAGAAAAAATTGGAGCAATTGGAGGAGCAGTTTTTACAGCTGGAGAAGAACAGGGCCATATTTTAGGTTACGGCGATATAAATCTTCAAATAACAGAATATTTTAAGGGTATGATTTTTTCTGTTAAGGTTGGTAAAGGCGTACTATGTATTGCTACAGATAAGAATGTGCAAATTGGATATGTAAGGGCATTAATGAAGAAATACGCTCCACAAATTAGCTCAATATTAAATCGTTATCTACAAGAAGAAAAAGGAGAAATAAATAAGGAATTAAAGGAACTTTTTAGTTCAGATACTATTAGTCTTTTGTAATTATTATTCTAATTTTTTTACTTAATATGGCATATATTGTTGCCTAAAGACACTAACACTTTTTTATCATTTTATGGATTTAAACCATAAACATCAAAAAAGTTCTCTCGTGTTAGGCGTTAATTTCTATGCTTTTTTGGGATAAATAATCATGTCCGCATCAAGGGTACTGACTCATACCTCATTGCAGTGGAACATACCATTGCTTAGTCAAGAGCCCATTTTATGTGCAGTGTTTTTTTTTTGATTATTAAATTCAGGATGTTCGCATTGTTTTGCTCACATAATCATTTTTTTATCATATATGCCCTCGACAATGCTAAATTTCCATCATCACTTCCCAATAAGTTATAAATTGATAAACCTAAAAAATTTAATCATTATTAAGATTACTTTAACTTCGTTGATTTTGATTTTTAGATTTATTTATTAGAGCTAAAAAATCTGCATAGGAACCAACTATATTCATTATATTCGAATCTTTTAATCCATCTTTGGGAGAGCCCTCATAAAGTTTTTTCCCATTATGAAGAAAAAGCATTTTATCTGCCCAATTCTCTACAAAAAAAAGATTGTGAGTTGTAAACAGAATTGTCATATTATCTTCTTTTCTTAAATTTTCAAATATTTCTAAATGATTATAAATTGACTTAAAATCCAGATTGGCAAAAGGTTCGTCTAAAATTAATAATTTTGGCTTCATTACTAGTAAACCAGCTAAAGCTGCTCTCTTCTTCTGACCCCATGAAAGATCAAATGGGGAATAATTTTTGAACTCGGTTAAATTTACAGCATTTAATGCCCATTTAACTCTTTTATTTACCTCATTTTCTTTAAATTTCAAATTTTTTGCACCAAAAGCAATATCTTCTTCAATCGTTGGAGCAAAAAGTTGATCATCTGGATTTTGAAATAAAAATCCAATTTGTTGTCTTATTCTCCACAATTGCTTTTTATTTCTGGTAAGTATTTCATTAAAGATTTTAATTTCTCCTGATTCTGGTTTTAATAATCCTACTAATAGTCTTAATAGAGTAGTTTTTCCCGAGCCATTATTTCCTGTTAAAGCATAAACTGAATTTCTTTCGATCTTTAAGGATAAACTACTTATTTTAAAAGTTGAATTATAACTAAAATTAAGGTTATTAACTTCTATGGCATAAATAATTTGAAAACCTCCCTATATATTAATTCTAAATCAATAACTAAGACTAATAAAATTATAATAAAAAAAAAAGAAAATATTATAGCATAATCTGCTCTTTTAAGTTTTTTTGTTGCAACAGTAATTTTACCTGTAAAACCTCTCATTTTTAAACTTTCATATAACTTCTCACTTCGCTGTAAATTAATTATTAAGTTTTTAGCCATTATAAATGCATGAGTCCGAAGTTTCAACCAATAAGTTGTTAGATTTTTTCCTCTTAACTCTTGTGCATCTAATATCTTTTGATTTGAGCTTGCTAATATTGGTATATAATGCAACATAATTATAATACTGCCAACAAAAAAAGATGGAATTATTTTAATCTTTGTTAGGGCTTCAATGAATTCTGAATATGTTAAAGAGGAAAAGAAAGAAAGAAAAATAAGTGCTGCACCGAAAACTCTTAGAAAAATGTGTATTGCTAAATTAACTCCTTCTAAATAAATAATTAAGGTAAAGGGTAAATTCAATTGAAATATGATAGTTTCACCAATATAGAACGGAATAAATATTGTTAATAATAATAGAAAAGGAAT
>JBHLJZ010000101.1:0-14110 GCA_048887165.1 Candidatus Hodarchaeota archaeon
ATTTTTATCTTTAAGTTTTCTTGCGATCCTTTTCTATAAGCGCTTTAGAAAATAAAGCGGCTCCAATAGCACCAGCAAGTTGTGGATCAATACTTGGCTCCGGCGCTTTTAGGTTCAATTCATCTTCAAGTCTTTTAACAACTCCAATGTTTTTAGCGATTCCCCCTGTGATAGCAAACTTTTCTTCTATCCCAAGTCTCAATAGTAATGTTACTACACGATGCGCCATAGCTGAGCAATAAGCCGCTAAAACCTTTTCTTTTGCCCATCCTTTTCTAAGTAATCCAACTGCTTCCGATTTAGCAAATACTACACAAGTACTACTAACCGGCTCGGGTTCTTCGTCAACTTGTAAAGACATTTTTCCTACATCATTAATATGCACTTGAAGTAAATCTGCAAACACTTCCATCCCTCTGCCTGTTCCTGCCGCACACTTGTCATTCATAAGAAAGGCTGTTACTTTACCTCGTTGATCACATCGTATTGCCTTACAATCTTGTCCACCCATATCCAAAACAGTCCTTATCTCAGGTCCATAAATAAAATTAGCACCTCGCGCATGACAAGCAATCTCAGTGATTGCTCTTTTTGCGAAAGGAACATTTACACGCCCATATCCTGTTCCAACAACATATTGAATTTTGTCTAAAGTTAAACCAGTGCCTTCAAGTGCCCAATCCATGGCGTTGTTTGCACTGTCTGGACTATTACTTCCAGTACGCATACTTGAATAACAATATATTTCACCATCTACCATTATTACAGCTTGAGTGCTAACTGATCCAACATCCACCCCAGCTGAAATGATATCTCCATCCTCCCAGCTTAAATCAGGAGTGGTATACCGAGATTCAGTCCATCTCCAATATTCCTTTTCTGAATCTGTATTTGACATAATATCAGCCTCCAATTTTATCTTGTGCTATAAGTGCTGCTCCTAATGCACTTACATATTCTGGGGCAACAACATCGTTTGGTAATAAGAGGTCAAATCCTAAATTTCTTTTCATTGCATCTACAAATCCAATATTATTTGCAACGCCACCTATTAATGCTACATCTTGTTCAATACCTATTTGACGCACCATACTTGTATTTCTGTCGGCAATAGCATCATGGACAGCACGGATAATATCTTCTTTAAGTGTTTTTTGGTGTATTAACGAAACAACTTCAGATTCTGCAAAAATTGTACATTGAGCGTTCATTGGAATTTGCTTTGTTGATTTTAAGGATAATTCTCCCATAGTTTCGATATCTACTTCCAGAGCTCTTGCCATAGCTTCGATAAAAGCACCAGCTCCTGCCGCGCATTTCTCATTAATTCCAAAATCTTTAACTTTTCCATTTTCATCTAATTTTGCAACACGACCCTCTTCTGCGCCAATATCAATCACTGTACGTGCTGATGGAAAAATAAAGTATGTTCCACGAGCATTAGCTGTTATTGTGGTAATATTATCATCTGCAAATCCAATTGCCTCCATCCCAGCACCTGTAGCAGTGATATGTTTAATATCATCACGGGATATTCCAGCTTTATCAATAGCATTGTTTAATGCTTGAAGCGCTGATTGTTCTTGATCAAATCCACTCAATACTGATGCTTCAGATAAAATCTTTTCTTTATTTAAAATAATTATTTTAGTATTCTTAGAACCGCAATCAATTCCTGCTGATATCATAATTTATCATATTTTTATATTATTTACTAAATTTTATTATAATTTCATTGTGTAATTAAAAAGTATCATATAATATTTGTAATTTGATTATATTTTCATTTTTTCTATTCCTAATGATTCCATAAAAGCATCTACACGTTGCATTGTTCTTGCAAGATCGAATTCTCTTTCATCTCCCATGTTTCCTTCAAATGGCATTGTTGGAATTCCTGCTTTCTGAATCGCTAAACGATTTTCTGCGATTCCAAGGCTTAAACCTTCGCAACCCCTATTAAAATGTAGAAAAACTCCATCTAATTTCCATTCTTTTGCTATACGAATCATCATATCAGATTTAAGTTTTGGATGATAAAAATGTTGCCATTCTGGCTTACTAAGGTTCCAATCAGCAAGTGCTCGTAATGCTTCATCCCTATTAGTCAATTCTATGTCAGGAATAGTCTTTGGTCCCCATGTTCCGTCATCCTTTACTTCCCATAAACCGATAAGACCAAAAGTATAAAGACTTCCTATTGAAACGCATCCATATTGTTCAAGATACCGAAATATCCTTAAAAATGCCCATGGTGGTTGAGTATCTGTCATAATTCGGCATTGTTCGTTTCCAACAGCTGCAATACCTCGAGCAACCCGATCTTTCACTTCAGGATATAATTCTTTTTCATAAAAATCTGCAGTCCATTGAGCTGATTTTCTCAAAGTACCGAGAACATACAGTGAATACATTGATTTTTCATCCAAAGGAGCCGGGATTGCTTTATTTAGTTCACATATAGCAGACCAATAATGACAAGAACGAAATTCATTATAAACTGCCTTAATTAATAACTCATCATCATATTCTCTTCCAGTAACATCTTCGAGAAACTTGATTCCATCATGCATCTGCCTCACAATATAATTAATCTTATGTTCTGTCCGTTCTTCATATGGTCCTACCGATACATCAATACTAAACATTGGAATTCCTCCTTCAAGATCACTTGCTACTTGATACCATTTTGCATGAGAACAACAAATATGATCTTGCCATATAAAATCTGGTTTTGGGAATTCCTCGGAAAATTGTGGCCAAGCATATTTATTGATTAAAATTGATCCCCAATAATTTCGCATGTAGGAACAGAGATCTCGAGCAAATCCTCTCGCTTCAGTTGCCTCATGACATTCTAGAGCAAATTTATCATTAAATGCAATTGTTGCACCATATGGCTCTCCTGTTAAGGAATATACATCATCTCCCAAACCAGCAGGAATAGCATCGAAAGACCATGCTCCACCTACCCATCGAATTCCTCCTTTTTCATGAGCTTGAGCAAAGTCTTTATAATAATTTTCCCTTAGAGTTTTAGCTTTATTCCAACATTTTAATTGTTCTGTTAGGTATTTTGTTTCTACCATTTTGAATCCTCCTAAAAAAGATCTTCCTCTCTAATTATTTCTAAAAACGCCTCTACTCGAGTTTTAAATTGGCCAATTGGCACAGTTACATCAAATTCAAGGAATATCGTAGGAATACCTAAATCATTCTCGAGAGCTTCCTTGATGGCAGGAGTATCCAACTCGTGTGGATCGCAGAATTTCATCTGCATTACGATAGCTCCTTGAACATCATAATCTTTTGCTAATTTTATAATATGATCAAGTCTAGTTCGATTAGGCCAGTCTTTACTTGGACATGGTATACGTTTTACATACCTTTCCGCAATTGAAGCTAATGCATCCCCATTTGTGTTTACTTCCTCATAAAAATATCGAGTACCAGTACAATGTTCATCAATAACGATTCTTGCCCCTAAATTTTCAACCATTGCAACAAATTCAGTATCATCATCTTCAGAGCCTAATATCATTAGGCGTTCACCTGGTTCATCTAAACTTCTTGAAGGAAGTTTATGCAAAAGTTCTTCTAAAGCCTTGTTATGTTCTCGCTTATCAGTCATTTGAGAAGATACAACCATAAGCATTGCTTCGAGACCCGTCAATGGTGGATTTGGTTGTTTTCTAAGCTCGTAAACCTGTTGTAAAAGACGTCGATTGGTATTCATAATCTCGATACCTCGTTTGAGGTCATCTTCTGTTATTTGCTTTCCTGTCCATTCTTCTACTGCTTTTTTAAATTCTTTTAACTCTTCTGTTAAATAAGAAACAGCATGAGGGCTTTGAACGTGCATAGGATGGGGTAAATAATATTTAAAATCCACAGGTATATGGAGATCCCAACTCGTAAAAGCTTGTCTAATATGGAGACAACTTTGGGCTATTGTAATTCCATCAAGATATTCAAATCTACCCTTTAATCCTTGTGCTAAACAATCACGACAAAATGGGCAAAACATAGCAAAGATGTGCGGTTCAGAGACATCCTGTGGCTCATGGCTTCCTAATATCCTTACTGGCAGAATATTTGCAGCATAAAGTATCTCTTCCGGTACATAAGTACAGAAAGTTCCTATTACTTTCCCACCAGTACGTTCTTTCCATTTTTTCGCATAATCATGTCGGTTTTCATACCAATCTTTAAATTGATCAAACATACTTATTATCTCCATTTATATTAATGCTTTAATATTTATCATAATTAACCATTTAATTCAAATATCCCCGTTATTCATACTAAGTAAAAAATAAATTAAAATTTTATTAACCTCTATTTTTGGCATAATATAATAATTCTAATTCCTTCACCTTGACGCATAACATCGAAAGCTTCATTTATTTCTGAAAGGGGAAATTCATGTGTAATTAGTGGCTTTAGCTGGAGTGAACCATTTTTAACTAAATTAATTATGTTTGGATAATCTACTGGACGACAGCCAAGGCTTCCGAATATTTCCATCTCCCGAAACATTACACGCCCTATATCGAAATCATCCCAACGTTTTGGTGAATATCCCACAGCAATCAATCGACCACCAGTTCTTAAGCTATTAAATGCTTGTTTCATAGTAATAGGATTTCCAATTGCCTCGAACGCAATATCAGCTCCTCCTCCCGTAATTTTTCTAATAGTTCCTATTATCTCTCTTTCATCCATATCTTTCGCTAAAATTGTTTCTACAGCTCCAATTTGCTTAGCAACTTCTAATTTTTTGGGAACTATATCAACTGCGATAGGTAAACCACCAGCAGCTTTTATATTTTGAACCACATTTAATCCAATGCCGCCACAACCTATAACCACTGCCCAGTCACCCGGTCTTACTTGACCTCGATTTTTAACAGCGTGATATGGAGTAGAAATAGCATCTGAAATAATACAACTTTCTTTTAATGGCATTTCGGAAGGAAGATGAACAACATCTTTTATAGGGACCTTAATTTGTTCAGCAAAACCACCATCAATATGATTACCAAGCATTATCTGATTAAGGCAAATATTTTCTCTCCCATTTCTACAATTAACACAGTAACCACAGGAGAGTACAGCAGGGATAATAACATGATCACCTTCTTTGAAGGTAGTTACATCATCACTAACTTCTTTAATACGCCCAGATATCTCATGACCTAATATAAGAGGTGGTTGCTTAACAGTTGGTACTCCATGTTCTAAATATCCAAAATCAGTATGACAGACACCACATGCTTCTATTTCTATTATAGTTTGACCTAACTCACCAGAAATGTTCGGATTCGGATAATTATCATCTAATTTTAAAGGTTCTTTGACCTTTTCAAAAACGGCTGCTTTCAATTTAAATTCCTACATTTTGTTTTATTTTTATTATAATATAAACCTAATTCTTATTAAATTTAAGAAAATTAACGATTCTGCCAATTGGGTGAACGTTTCTCTAAGAATGCTTGTAAACCTTCATTCGCATCATATGTAGACATTAGTTCTTTAAGATAAAATTCTTCAATTTCATCTAATTTAGTTTCAAAATCGATTCCTAAAGCTTTTATAAATGCCTTTTTGGTGTATTGTAAAACAATTGTACTTTTTTCATCCAATGATTCAATAAATCTTCTAAACTCTTGTTCATATGATTCAGCTGGGAAGATATGATTTGAAATTCCAAGGCTATGAGCCTCCTTTGCATCGATTATTTCTCCTAACATGATAAGCTCAAAAGCTTTTTTAGTGCCTATGATTTGGGGTAATGCTAAAACAGCAATCGGGGGAAAGACTCCTACTTTAATTTCTGGTTGACCAAATTTTGCTTTATCTGAGGTAAGTACAATATCACAGAATATAGCAATTTCACATCCTCCACCCAGAGCAGCTCCTTTAATGCTTGCTATCGTTGGACATTTTAGTTTATTGATCTTTCTGAAAATACTATGAAACTCCTTAATCATCAATGGAGCTTTATCCCCAATATGATCTCCTATATCAACTCCTGCGGAAAATGCCTTTCCGTTATGATCAAATACAACAGCTTTTAAAGATTCATCTTTAATAAAATCGTCAAGAGCGTTATTAATTTGTTCCATCATAGCTATTGTTAATATATTTAACGGACCATTGTTGAATATAATCTTTCCAAAATTATTGGCTTTTTCAACTATAATTAAACTATTTGTCAATCTACTTCATCCAATATGGCTATTTATTTCTATTAAATTACTATTACCTATTTATTATTTGAAAAAAATTTGTCATTTAGAGTTTAGAACCACAATTACCACAAAACTTGAAGTCAGAAGGTATGCTTTTAGCATTGCATGAAGGACATGTTATAGATGGTGGCCCCCATAAAAATTCAGGATGCGGACTTTCTCGTACACCTCGATAGTTTGGAGGGCGTTTTTCTACAAATGCTGACATTCCTTCAAGTGGTTCCCATGAAGCATAATGAATTGATAACCAATCTTTTGCGTGTCCAATTGTTTGATGCCATACAAGATCTTTCCAGAAATTTACCTGTTGTTTCGTATATCTCATACATTCTGGAAATTTATCAATAAGTTTCTGACAATATTTATCAACTTCATCATCTATTTCATGATAGGTTACAACTGAATTAACTAAACCCCATTCTAAAGCTTTTTCTGCCGAGATGGGTTCGCATAGATATAAAATCTCTCTTGCACGGCGATCACCAACAATGATTGGTAACCATTGAGTCGCTCCTCCGCATGCTACAGATCCTACCCTTGTTCCTACTTGTCTGATTGTAGCATGGTCTGCTGCTACTGCTAAATCACAAGCCATTTGCCATTCATTACCTCCTCCTGCAACAATGCCATTGATTCTTGCTATCGTAGGTTTACCAATGTTACGGAATACATCATGCGCTTCTTGAAAAATACACATCCATTTCCAATATTCAGCAGGTTGGATGGTAAATCTTTCTCTATACTCTTTTACATCTCCCCCTGTGCAAAAAGCTTTATCACCTGCGCCTGTTAAGATTATGACTGCTACTTTATTATCCCATGCAGCATCATGAAAAGCTTCAATCATTTCCATTAGAGTAAGGGTTGAATAAGCATTATATACTTCAGGACGATTAATTGTGACTGTTGCCTTCCAATCTTTTTTTTCATAAATTATTTCTTTAAAATCAAATTCTTTTGGGTCCTTAGGAGTGAAGTTTGGTTCTTTTGTATAAGTCAATATAATCACTTCTATACTTATTTTTTTGATTTCTTTTATTTTTATTACTATTCTTAGATAATTTTCCAATTAAATTTAAAATTTGTTAATAGAAAACGTATGGTGGGAATAAAATTCCATTAAAAGCAAAATTTTGAAGAATTATAAAAAAGAGTAATATTTAAACTAAACATTATAATTATATCTATTGTAGATTCGAGTAAGAAAATTGTATTTGGGAAGGAATAACTGTGGTTTCAGAAAAGAAAAAAAATGAACAAATGGAACTAAAAGTTCCACAGAGAGGAATAGACTGGGAAAGAACTTTCACAGTTGAAGAAAGTAGGGTAAATGAATACGTAGAATTATATGAATCAATTGGGTATGAAGTACGTGTTGAACCAGCGACCCCAGCTGAAGCAGAAGAGTGCCAAGAATGTTTTAAAGCTGATTTTGATAATTTACGAACAATATTCATTAAGCGAAAAGAAATTAAATCAATTGATTTGAATGAATTATTGTGATATCACTCAATAAAAAAATGTGATTCTGGAATAAGTTAATCTTTTTATCTATTTTTTCATTAAATCAACTTATGTCTAAATTAAAACCTGTGAAATTTGAAGATTTTAAGGAAGGAGATTCAGCTTCGTTTTCAAAAACCATAACTGAGGCAGATGTAACATTATTTGCGGGAATTTCTGGAGATTTTAATCCTTTACATATTAATGAGGAGTTTGCGAAAACTCAAATGTTTGGTAAACGAGTTGTTCATGGCGCATTTAGCTCAGCTTTGATTTCTGCAGTGCTCGGTGCTCATCTCTTTGGTCCAGGAGCGCTATATGCATCTCAAAAAGTAATTTTCAAAAAGCCCGTTTTTATTGGTGATACAGTAACCGCTGTAGCAACAATTTCAAAAAAATATACTAAAGAAGGAAAAAGTGGAGTTTTACAATTTCTTGATGTTGAGACCAAGGTTTATAATCAGAAGGATGAAGTAGTTACTGACGGAGAAGCACAAGTAATAGTAATGTAACATTTTTTCATATTTTTTTG
This sequence comes from Candidatus Hodarchaeota archaeon, assembly GCA_048887165.1. GTDB lineage: Archaea > Asgardarchaeota > Lokiarchaeia > Sigyniarchaeales > SOKP01 > SOKP01. Next base: position 8,290 of record JBHLJZ010000101.1, read on the forward strand.
ATTATTATATTCACATATAATCCGTATAGGACTTCCCATATTTATGGGAAAAGGAAAAATTTTTTATTGAACTTAGATGTTTAAAATAAAATTAAAATATGTTTCGAAATCGTTCAAAATCATCAATAAGCTTAATAAAAGAGGATCTAATTATGACATGGCTTAATATTGGTGAAATTGTTAATGTTAATGCTAATAAACATCCAAATAAACTTGCTTTAAAAGATACAAGGCGACAATTAACATTTAAAGAATTGAATCAGAGAACTAATAAACTTGCTAATGGAATTCTTAAAAGTGGAATAAATAAAGGTGATAAACTTGCAATATTATCTAATAACTCGATAGAATTTATGGAAATTTATGTTGCAGCGGCTAAAGGAGGCTTTGTAATTGTTCCATTGAATTTTCGCTTACTCCCAGATGAAATTTCATTTATTATAAATAATTCAGATGCAAAGTGGCTATTTGTAGAATCCAGATTCTACGAGGCTACTGAAAAAATATGGAAAAGAGCCAAAGAACTAGGATTTGAGAATATTGAACGTGTCTTGATAGCTGAGAAACCAGTAGAGGGTTGGAAATATTTTGAAGATATTATTGAAATGGGTGAAGATACTTACCCTCCTACAAAGGTTGATCCAGAAGATACTTGGGTAATTCTATACACCTCTGGTACCACTGGAAAACCAAAAGGTGTGATACGTTCTCATAGATCCTATGTTGCCTTTTTTCTTATTAATGAAGCAGAATTTTCTTTTACACCTCAAGATTATGGGATGATCTTAATGCCATTATCTCACGTTAACTCTACATTCTATTCGTTTGTATTTACTTATCTTGGAGCACCAGTTTATATTCATATAGAATATAAATTTGATCCTGAAGAAGTCTTAAAAATAATTGATCATGAGAAGATAACATTTACTTCAATGATACCTACTCATTATAATCTAATTCTAAGCCTCCCTGAAGATGTGAAACAAAAGTATGATCTTAGCTCTGTAATGGCGTTGTTAACTTCTTCAGCTCCCGCTACTAAACAGATGAAATTAGATGTAATGGATCTTTTTAAAAAGACAAAACTTTTTGAAGCTTATGGCTCAACAGAAGCAGGATTGGTAACTCTCCTCAGACCAGAAGATCAGATGAATAAATTAGGTTCTATTGGTAAAGAATGCATTGGAACGGATTGTATAAAGCTATTAGATGAAGAGAGAAATCCAGTATCAATAGGAGAAATTGGAGAATTATATTCCCGTGGTCCGCAAATGTTTGATCGATATTATAAATTACCAGAAAAGACTAAAGAAGCATTTTATGGACAATTCTTTAGTGCTGGTGATATGGGTAAAAAAGATGAAGATGGATTTTACTATCTCGTAGATAGAAAGGCTAATATGATAATAACAGGTGGAGAGCATGTGTATCCATCTGAAGTTGAAAAAGTTATTGTCTCCCATCCATCGATTATTGAGTGTGCTGTAATTGGTTTACAAGATTATAAATGGGGAGAAAGAGTAACAGCAATTTGTATTTTGAAGGGAGGTGTACAATCTACAGAAGATCTTACAAAAGAAATTCGAAAATTTTGCGAAGATAAGTTAGCAAGATTTAAAATACCAAAACAAGTTTTATATATTAAATCAGAAGAAATGCCTAGAACAGGTTCAGGAAAAGTTATTCACCGATTATTACGCGAACGATTTAATAAACAAATTAATAATAAATAAAGAAAAAAAAAGAAATTATAACTAAAAAAGTGTATAAAATAATGGCTTTTAAAAATGCTTACATACCATATGGTTTGTATTGGAGCACTCCTTTTAGTAGATGGCAAGGAAGCTTCCAAAATCTACATGCAATAAAGTTTGCCGCAGAAATAACAACCAGATTTTTAAATAATAACAGTATTTCTCCTAATGAATTTGATGAGCTATTGTTAGGGATTACCATTCCTCAACTCAACTGCTTTTATGGAGGACCTTGGTTAGCCAGTATGATCGGAGCTGAATATACTACAGGACCCATTATTAGTCAAGCTTGTGCTACTGGTACCAATTCTGTGTCAATTGCAGCACAACATATAGAAACAGGTATAAATAAAAATGTCCTCGTAGTGTGTACGGATAGATGTTCAAATGGAGCTCATCTTGTTTATCCTAATTCTCAAGCACCAGGTAGTACATTAGATTCAGAAAATTGGGTATGGGATAATTTTGGTTATGATCCTTATGCTAAAAACTCTATGTTAGAAACAGCTGAGAATGTAGCTAAAGAAGCTGGAATTAGTAAGAAGGAACAAGACGAAGTAACACTTCTGCGTTATAATCAATATAAAGATGCACTTAAAGATAATCAGGCGTTCCAAAAGAGTTTTATGATTCAACCAATCGAAGTAAAAGATCGCTCCGGTCGAAAAGTGTTAGCTACTATAGAAGGAGATGAAGGCATATATCCAACCACGATAGAAGGTCTTTCAAAACTGAAACCGGTACTTCCAGAAGGTACAGTTACTTATGGAACTCAAACTCATCCAGCTGATGGCAATTGTGGAATTATTATAACGTCAAGAGAAAAAGCGAAAGAATTTAGTAAAAGGCAAGATATTGAGATAAAAGTGGTATCCTATGGGGATCACAAAACAAAAAAAGGATATATGGCAATGGCTATTATTCCAGCAGCTAAAAAAGCATTAAAGAATGCAGAAATTTCTATAGCAGATGTATCAGCAATTAAAACGCATAATCCATTTGCAGTAAATGATGTTTATTTCTGTAGGGAGATGGATATCGATTGGAAGGAAATGAATAATTACGGCAGCTCACTTATATATGGTCATCCCCAAGCGCCTACAATGCTGAGAATAATTATAGAATTAATCGAAGAACTGGTGTTGAAAGGAGGAGGTTATGGATTAGCAGATGGGTGTGCTGCTGGAGATACCGCAGCTTCTTTAGTTTTAGAAGTAGTAGTGGATTAAATTAAAACCCAAATAGTTCTATTTTTTATAAACTAGAATAAAATCAATAATGAGGCATTTTAAATGCTTAGAAAAAAAATAAGAGCTGTAAAAGAATTAAACCAGATAATGTCTAATTATTATCATGAATTAGATCATGCCTCTAGAAGTGATAAGGAGAAAATCGCTTGGTGTTCAAGCGTTGGTCCAGCTGAACTTTTAAGAAGCTTAGGATTTGAAGTATATTTCCCAGAAAACCATAGTGCTATGTTAGGATCCTCCAGAATGGCTACAGATTTAATTCCATATGCTAATGCAGTTGGATATTCTCCAGAAATATGTTCTTATTTAACAGCTGACATTGGTGCTTACTTAAAAAATACTACACCATTATCAAAAATCTATCCTGATATCAAGAGTATCCCAAGACCTGATGTGCTAGTATTTAATACAAATCAATGTAGAGAAGTTCAAGATTGGTTTGCTTGGTACGCTAATGAATTTAAAGTTCCTTTGGTTGGTATTTCTACGCCTAGAAATGTGGGTAATGTTACTAACTCCCACATACAATTTGTTTCAAAGCAAATGGAAGATCTAATAAAACCATTGCAAGAAATTTCAAATGTTAAATTCAATGTCAGTACACTAAAGGAGGTTTTGTCCCTTTCGCGTAAGTGCTCTGAACTTTGGAAAAAAGTTCTGCAAACTGCAGTCAACATACCTTCGCCTATAACATTCTTTGATGGAACAATTCATATGGGTCCTGCAGTAGTTTTACGGGGAACTCAACAAGCTGTAGATTATTATGAAGTGCTTTTACAAGAATTAGAAGAAAGAGTAAATAATCATGAAGGTGCAGTAGATGATGAACGCTATCGAATATATTGGGAAGGAATGCCCATCTGGGGAAGACTTAGACATTATTCAGAGTTATTTGCTAATCTAAAAGTCTGTATCGTAGCATCTACATATTGTAATAGCTGGATATTCAGTTCTTTTGATGAAAATAAACCTTTTAAAAGTATGGCAAAAGCATATACTGAACTATTTATAGTCCGATCTGATGAATCTAAAGAAGAATATCTAAAGAAAATGGTAGAATTTTACAAAATTGATGGAATAATTTTCCACGATGCTAAAACTTGTCCTCATAACACCAACGCTCGTTATGGGATGCCTCAAAGACTAGAGAAAGAGATTGGAATACCAAATTTGATTATAAATGGAGATTTAAACGATTTAAGATGTCTATCTGATGAACAATCGAGAACCAGTATAGAAGCATTTATTGAACAACTAGAAGAGAGTAAAGTTTGATACAGAAATAAGAATAATTTTTAAACAATTATATAATAGAAAAATATGTAAATTTATATTCGAATAATTAAGGAAATACCAATATTAATTCAACGATGGAGGAATAAAAAATGGTAAATAAGATAAAAGCGATAGACATTAAAAATTATATCGGTAAAGAATTTAGTACTGAATGGTATAGGGTTACCCAAAAGAATATTAACCTGTTTGCAGATCTTATAAAAGATCACCAATTTATCCATGTAAATCCAGAACAAGCAAAACGATCAATATATGGTAAAACAGTTGCTCATGGATTTTTTGTACTATCTATGCTTGGTTTCTTTACTTTAATGGATGGTAAAAAGGATTCAATGCAATTTTATGTAACAGATGCAAAAGCAATTCTTAATTATGGTTTTGATAAAATAAGGTTCATTTCTGCTGTTCCAGTCGGATCTTATATTCGAGATGTATCTTATATCTCAAAAGTTGAATTAGTTAAAAGGGGAGTAAAATTTACTTCACACCATAAAATTGAAATTAAGGGACAAGATAAACCTGCTCTTATAGCAGATTGGATAAATTTGCTTGTCTTATAAATAGTATAACAATTATTAATTAAACTTTTTTATCCACCAACAAGTGGTGGGGATAGAACAATTTGATCTCCATCTTTTAATTTCGTGTTCATTCCATCTAAAAATAAATGATTTCGACCATTTAGAAGGATAACTATATGACTTTCTAGATTTCCTTTCTGATCAACAAAACTCTTTCGTAATTTATTCCCATATTCATTCATGAAACTATCGATTACTTCACCTAATATATTAACATTTGAATATTCGACCTGAGATAATCCCACATCAGCCGCAATTATTGTCATTAATTTTAATATAACATTTACCATTGAATTTTTAATATCTTATTATTGTTAAAAATTTTTTCCAAAAGAATTATAAAATTTAAAAGGAAGCTTAAAAGTTTTTTATTAATACTTCCTAATCTAACAACAATGATTTTTTAATTTAGTTAATAAATTAAATGAAGTACTCCAACACTCTTAATTCAAGTGATATGAATGGAATCTAAAAATCAAATTATCGAACAATTAAAACGGATATTAAAAGAAAGTCAGATATTAACAGATTTAGAAGACACTTATGTTTATTCATTTGAAAAAATTTTTTTAAATAAAGTATATCCAAAACCTGATATTGTAGTTAGAGTCTTTTCTTCGAAAGAAGAAAAGGAAGTAGTGGAATTAGCTGAAAAATTCAATGCTGCTTTAATCAAAAGAGGCGAAGAAATAACACCCGTTATTAGAAAATCATCTAACACTATAATTTTAATAGATAATGTGAAAATTCCCAAACTTGAAAATTGTATTGACAATATTGAAAAAATCGATGCTGATATCACAAATTTAGATAAATTCCATATAAATGGGTATGGAACTTACAGAAATCTTGCCTTAGCAGTACAAAATTTATTATTTGGAAAAACTTTAAACAAGTGTCAACAATGCATTACTTGCAGTGGTTATTGTACAGTTGCTCC
>JBHLJZ010000102.1:0-14061 GCA_048887165.1 Candidatus Hodarchaeota archaeon
CCAATTTCTTTTAATTTATCTAAACACATTTGATCAAAGGTTTTCAACACTTTCTTCTGCAATCACTATTTCAACTCTTAATTTTTTTTTTTTAAAGATATATTTGTAAAAAATAAAAATTCCTAAACATAATTGAAAACAAGCCATAATTATCATCCCCCATAGGGGAAAGTTTGTTAAATTCGTAAAATTAATAATATCTCCTTCAGTAGATCCGATTATAAACCAATGTGGTAAACCTAATGCATTATTAATTACATACAATGGAAAATCTAGCCAAGATATCAAAAGTAAAATTGTTAAGAATAGTTTAATAGTTTTTCTTAACTTTATTTTCGATATAATAAATGTGACTAAAATAATTAAGATCCATTGAAATATTTCTCCTCCGAGGAGAACCAATGGGACTAAGTTTGTTGGCACATTTATAAAAGTCACATATCCCGTTGTTAGTTGCCCATCAAGGAATATAGGAAAGGGATAATAATTAATTATACTTCCACCTGAAATCAATACAAATATAGCATGACCTGTCTCATGAATAAAATGGCCCACGAGTAAAGAAAAAATAAGTATTACAATCCCGATAAAATAATTCTTTAAAAATCCTTTCTGATATAAAATTAAAAAAGAATTTATGATTAAAGCAATACTCAACCCAATAATCAAAAAACCTCCTAAGTGGATACTCTCAAGTGAAGTTGGGGGTTGTCCAGAAGGGTTAATTATCAAAAGATGTGGATATGTTATAAAAAGAAGTATAGCTGAAAAATTAATAACTGGAGTAAAAACAATTGGAAAGATGCTATATCTCTCTAACTTTTTATTTAAAATGAAAAAAGTATCAATTAAACATAATATAATTATTAAATAAAAGAGAATGGTCTCTATTGAAGAATAAGTTTCATATACCACTATTGGTAATCCTCCGCTGCTTTTTTGATGCATAACTGTAAGCACATTAACATTTAGGAATAGAATAATAAGTGAAATTAGCAGAATTATCAAAAAAATTATATTCGATATTTTTCTAATTGTAGTTTGGCTAATCATTTTAAAGAATTTAATTGAGAATTAGATTTAATCTAGTTTTAATATCCTATAATCTTACTAGATAATGGATTATAAAAAGAATAATGTAAAGGAATTGTAATTAATAGTGATATTATTGTAGTCTAATACAGATTTTATGTAATACGAATACATATTTCATGTATTATTTGCCATAATCAATGTCTATAAAGAATTATAAGATCAATTATTTATAGTTAAATGTTGTATTTTTTTATAAATTGTTTGATATATTTAGATTATAATGAATGTATCTTTTGACAATTTTTTAAAGAAATACTATCTAGATGATTTTAATAAACCGTTAGAATTGAAAGGAAAGGAAAAAATAGAATTATTTAATGATTTAAACAATTTATTACAAGCTGTATGTAGAATTTTAAACAAGTTAACAAACATCGCATCACTCAGAGGAGGTCAAGTATTAATGAGTTTAGCAAAATTAGAGTCAATAGATTCGGTTGTTAATAAAACAGATATCATGCATAATCTCAATATCGATAGATTAGAAAAACTTCTACATGCTTTTAATTATTTAGAAAATGAAAATTATATTAAAATCGAAAAAAAAACACCCAAATTTCATATTATTAGATTAAATGAAGAGGATAATCCCGATTTTGTGTTATTCAAAGAAATTGTCCAAAAGTTTTGGAGTTCTCCTGAAGAAAATAAAGATAAAACAAAAAGTTGGAGTGATTATAAATAATGAAAAAAGAAAAAAGATCATCGGATTTAAATTTTGAAGATGAAGAAGGTGTTAAATTATCTATCATGGTAATGAGAAAAGAGTTTATCAAAAAAAGCATAAAGATTATTTTCGCAATCGTGGGAATTGGTGTTTTTTACGTAAGTTATTTAATTATTAATCATTTATACAACTCAAGATTATTTTATATTAATATTACTTTCGCAAAAAGTGCGAAGGTCCTCTCATTAGATTTAACTTTAACGTGGAGTTTCTTTAGTATTTGTATTTTCTTATCAATATATTTTATAAGATTAATATATTTAAAAATCACACCTTCAGTGGTTAAATATGTTGAGAAAGAATTTGAATATATTGGGTTTCAATTCCAGAGAAGGTATGATAGCGGAATTGTATTTTTAACTTTAAACATCGTTTCTATTGCATTACTTATTTATTTGGATTTTAATCTTGTGAACTTTGATAGTAGTTTTACTAGCTTTCTTGTTAAAAATATTATTGTTATCTATTTATTTCTCAGTTTAATTCTACCAATAATCTGGGGATTTGTTCATGATAAATTCTTAATAAAGTTGAAAAAGAATTTCTTTATTACATTTGATTTTCAATATAGGTTCTTAACTCGGAAAGGAATTGATCCTAACTTAGTTGGTATATATTTGACTTCTAATCGTTTATGTTCTAAGTTTAATAGACTAGGTAAAAACGCATATAGAAATATATCAGAAGTCAGATGGTTACCAAGAAGGAAAAAATCTTATTCAATTTCTACATTTAGTCCTTTCTTACATTTTTATGAATTTTCTGCACCCACAAATATGCAATCTCAATTTCTAAACATTGCATTAGCTTTAAGAGAATGGGATGTTGACTATGATAAGAAAGTTACTTCATGGAGAAATTATGCAGCATTGAGAAATCTTGATTGGAAGATAAAACTGAAATTACAGAATCAATTTTCCTTTCATAGATTTCTATCATTCTGATCTCTGAATAAGCAGGAAGAAGAAGGAATAAAATTAGATAAAAAATTTTTGTTGTAATCTCACATATTCATTATAGTCTTCGAATTCTTTTTCTACAAATTCATTTATTATCTGATATAGCTGTCTAAATAACGCTTCTGGAAATACCTTATGTTCAAAAACAAAATCACTAACTAATTCTTCAGTTAGAATTTGTGAATTAATAGGTTGATGATAAAGCAAAAAATTCATCATAGATTTATCTACTTTATCTTTTACTATAGTTTTCATGAGACTTATGCTCAGATCCCTTTTTGGATCAATATAATAAGGGTAATTCATATCATCTAAAATTTTAATATGATTTAAAGAACTAGAAATCTTTTCAACACTATATTCTAATGAACTAACCGTAAGTCCAAACTTATAACAGAAATCTTTCTTCGATTCATGAACAGGAAATGCAAACGGATGTCTCGATATTATATAATATGCTGCTACGAAAAATTTATAGAGGTTATGAGGGATTTTTCTTTGCTTTTCTAAATATCTGTAGACTAAAGATACCGTGTCTAAAAGATAATTTTTGTTAATTTCAAATTGTTTTAGAAATACTAAACCATCTTTTAAAAAATCAATGGTTATACGATCTTTAGTACTTAAAACTTCATAATTAGGTGAATAAAGTTCTAACATTTCACACACTAAGCCTTATCATTATATAAATTAGAAGCAATATCGTAGTGATATTTTGATATTATATAGATCAACATCCTCATATTTAAATATGTGCATCACTTGTGATGCATTTTAGTATAAAAAAAGCAAAGATTTATAAACAGATTTGGTTATTATTTGATCAACCAAAATTTTGTCGGTTAAAAATGCCTTCTGAAAGTAAAGATCAAGAAGAGATAGAACAAAAGACTCCACGAATTAGTGTCAAATTAGATGAGTTCGACTATAAAGTTATAAATAAAATGGCAGAAAACCGAAATATTTCATTATCTAAATCAATTAACAATATAGTTCATCAATGGATCGAATCTAATCCAGATATCCTTAAGGAGAACTATGGAGTTGATTTTCGAGAAATTACTCAAGAGCTTATATTAGATACTGCAAGTTTATCCTATGATAAATCATTAAAACCAATCGAAAAAGAAATTATCGAGGAATTACCTACATTTTTTGAAATGGTGGAATCTGTTAGTATTTCTGATTTAGCAGATCATTTTGATGTGCCAATAAAATCAATAAAGAAAATATTTTATTCTCATGGCAAAAAAATAAAGTCTCTTGGTCTAAATCTAGTAGTTAAGGAGGGTTATATTTATAAAGAATAGGTGTTCTTTTTGAGTTATGGAAAATTAAAAAGCTCTGAAAATTTCGAAGATTTATATTCAAATTTAGTTTTTGATAGTTCCAAAGCGGTTATATCTTATTCTGAATTTTTCAAAAAACAAATAAGACAAGATATTTATGTTGGAAATGAAAATATTCCTTTTAATAAAAAGCATCCAATCTTCAAGTCTCTAATGAGAGTAGAATTTGAAGATGCAATGAAGGAATTTCTTAAAATAGAATAATTCTATTAAAGGGTTGCTTAAATCCTATCACATCGAATTCTACAATTTTGTATACTCTTAATATTAAGAATTAAATTATATATAAACCTTTAAATTAAATTTAAATATCAATGAATTCATTTAAATGGTTATTATGAGTTTTAATTTAGAAGAAGTAGAGTTTGAAACAGTAACCTCAAAAAGAAATGTATTTTTTTGGGCAATGTATGACCTTGCCAATACGATCTACTCGATGGTTATAGTAAGTCTAATAATTAGTCGTTATGTGTTAGTGATTGGTCAATTAGAACATGGATTAACATACGGCGAAGCAAGTTTTATTTTTGGTTCAGTAGAAAGTATTATGGCAGCAGGAATAGCAATTTGTGTTCCTATATTGGGAGCTTTAAGTGATACCGCTGGAAAGCGAAAACCATATGTTATAAGTTTAACTGGAATAATTCTTCTTTTTGCAAGTTTGATTGGTTTTTTCCATAATATTGCTATAGTTTTACTTTTTTATGTCATAGCAAATATGGCTTATAATTTTAGTTTAACATTTTATGACGCCATGCTTCCCTTCATTGCTAAAAAAGAAGATATTGGGAAAGTTGCAGGTTTTGGAGTAGCTTGGGGCTATTTAGGTACTATCATCTCTCTTTTTATACTAATGCCATTTATCTTTAGTTTGGGAGACGTAAATTCGATTCCACCTTTATTACCAGAAGATGATCCGGTAAAGTATGGATATACTGATAGTTGGATCCCTTTTATATTACCCATGATTCTATTTTTAGTTTTTGCGATTCCATTTCTATTTGTTCACGAAAAACAGAAAAAAGGTGGAATGCCTTCCATAGGAAAGTTGATTAAAGGTACGTTTAAACAATTGAAGGGCACGTTTAAAGATATAAAAAAGCATCGACCGATGTTTATTTTTATCTTTGGATATTTTTTTATTTCCGATATTGCGAACGTTATAGTACTTTATATGATGCAATTAGTTACTGATGGATTGGTAATCGGAACTGATGGTAATCCTTCCGACACGTTTGGTATCATTTACATTATAATTGCTACTATTTCTGCAGTGATTTTTACTTATTTTATGGGAAAATTTGGTGAAAGATACGGCGGTAAGAATACCTTTTATCTTGTAGGAGCATTATGGTTAACTGCATTAGCTATTGGTGTAATCCTAATATTTGTATTCCCCTATATTAATATCGGTTTGAATATACCATTTATATTTAGTCTTATGATAGGGATTATAGCTGGCCCTGCTTTAGGGGGCACTTGGACTGCTCAGAGAATAATGGTAACTGAACTTGCACCTAAAGAAAAATTTGGAGAATACTTCGGTTTTAGTAAGCTAAGTGGTAGAGTATCTTCATCAATTGGGCCTTTAATTTTCGGTGCTATTTTATTAACCTATGATATAATCGGAAAATCAGCCTATGGTTGGGCCCTTATTTCTGGTGGTGTGGTTATGGGAATTGGTCTATTAATTATCTCTTTTGTAGATGTAAGTGGATCTAACAAATAATAATTCATCTTTTTTTTATTATCTATTTGTTAAAAGAAAGAAATTATAAAAAGGAAAAAAAGAATTTTTTTATCCTCGAACACCTAGATACATAAAGACTATGCTCAATACAATACCTATTCGTATGAAAAAAGTATAGACTGCGGGATCAAATAATCCATCTAAAGCACCACAGATAATAAAAAGAAACCATCCTACAGATAGATATAAGAATTTTCTTTTTATAGCGCCTGAGGCTTGTCGACTTTTTCTTAAAAAACCAATTCCATTGAAGATTAAGCCAGATATTAAGAAAACTAGCATCAATATAAAAGCTATTGATCTTGGATTCATACTTGTATTGAGTAAAGCAGTTCCTGCGGGATCTGTTGCAGGGAATATATAGATCACTTCTGGATTTGTGAAAGAATAATAAAAGACAATTATCTCGAAAATTACACTCAGTATTGCGTATCCTAATACAATGTACCATTTTTTAGTTGGTGCTAATAATTCTGCACCTATATAAAGACCGAAGATAGTTATTGGAGCTGTCCAAGTGTAACTTAATAAGCCATATAACCAAACAGGCTCTATGTTATCATTTGTTATTAAGATATGTATTAAATCCACAGATGCTCCTAATAGTATAAATCCTACACTGATAGTAGCTAATCCAGTTATGCTTAATAAAGTTGACTTTAATTTAATTGCTTTGTAAAAGCTTAACAATCCAAAAGTAACACCAACAGTGACTACTGTTAGTGCTGTTAATCCATCCAACCAACCAATAGGTGAAAGCATATTTTAACAACCTTTTAAATATTTATTAATATTTGATCACATTCTTTTTAAAATTTATACTTTTAATATAGAGATGGGGCTTACTTAAAATAAAATTTACAATTCTGTATATCATAAATATTAAAACCTTAAATTTACAAATTTTTAATTTATTCAAAATCAATCCAATGTTTTAATAAAAGATACAAAAATAATCCCGTTATGAAACCCAATAGTATGGAAAAAAACCCAACTAAATGAAAAATAAAGCTAACTATCGCAGAGCTAATGATTATCGGTATTGTTTTTAAATTGAAATCTTTAAATGAAATTCTTGCTAATAAAAAAGCAGTATAAAGAAGCATAGCGCCAAGAATCGCTTGAGGGAAATTATTGAAAAATAGAAAAAGCGTTTCTGAAAAAAATAATCCTAAACTAATCTCTAAAATACCTTCTAATATCATTGAGCCACCAGTTCTTGCTCCAAATGCATATTGTGCAGCTAAACCACCTGAACCGTGGCATAACGGTACTCCTCCTAAAAAAGGACTAAATAAATTCATTATTCCCATATTAACTGCTAAAGAACTAGAACTTATATAATCCTTTTTATCTGGGAATAAATCTTTGACTAAACTAATTGTTGCTATCATTACATTAGTAAGAGTAAGAAATAATTGTGCTATTCCAGCAACCAGCATCCCTAATAACAGATCACTCCAATTTATTAACATAAAGTTAAAGCTTGGTAAATTAAATTTGATATCTGAAAAATGTACTGTATTTGTGATAAATAACAAAAATACTCCCAATAAAACTAAAATAACTGCTGAAGGAATCCTTCTGTTATTTATTAGAAGAATAATTATTGCAATTGAAATGATTCCTAAAAATAAATTACTAGATAATAATAACAAAGCTGTCCAACCAAGGATTAAACCTAATCCTAGTTGAATTCCCCTTACAGTCACTGTTGGTACTTTTTTAATGATCTTTTCAAGTATTTTTGTGAATCCTAAGATCGTCCATATAATTCCTGTGCCAAAACCTGTTGATATTACAAGACTAGGATTCCATTTTTGAGAAATTGCCACAGTGCCTATTGTTTTTTGAGGTTGTACAGGTAACGGAAGATTAAATTTTATTCCCAATATTATATTTGTTATTCCTAAGCAAAAGAAGATTCCTGCTGGGTTTAAACCTACAATGGAAACATACCCTATAATGAAAGGAATTAATGTTCCCCAGTCACCTAATGCTCCTCCTAATTCCCTTAATGTAAATTTCTTCGGTTTTAAATTATTGGACTCTAAATCAAGAGATTCGTTTGCATCCATATTAAATTCATTTTAATTTTCTATAATAAGAATCAAAACTTTCAATAAAATTTATTATTTAAAGTAGTATAAAAGAATCATAAATTAAAGAATAATAAAATATAACAAATAATTAAAAAACATATTTTAAATTAAGTGTTATTCTATGAAAGAAATCCAATCTGAAGGATGTATATTTTATATTGTTGATGTTTTTACGGATTTTAAATTTGAAGGAAACCAACTTGCTGTATTTGTCTGTAATGAAAAATTAACAACAGAAATGATGCAAAAAATAGCAAAAGAGATGAATTTTTCGGAAACAGTTTTTATAACATCAATAGATGATTATGAAATCCGAATTTTTACTCCTGAGATGGAATTGCCGTTCGCAGGACATCCAACTTTAGGTGCAGCTTATGTATTTCAACAAAAATTGATAAAAGAAAAATTAAAAACTTTGCTATTAAAAATGAAGATCGGGCAAATTGCAGTTCTATTTAAGTATAAAGGAGATATGATAATAGAAATGTGGATGGAACAAAAACAACCGAGTTTTTATGGGTTTTTTCTAAATGGATTACTTGCTGAAGTTTTAAATTTAAATGAAGAAGATTTTGATGCTCGATTTAAAATCCAAGAAGTTTCTACAGGTGTCCCCTTTATTATTGTTCCTTTAAAAAGTCTAGATGCAATAAAGAGAGCTAAATTAAATCGTGAAAAGTATTATGATTTAATTAAAAAAACTCAAGCAAAATCTATTTTAATGTTTTGTCCAGAAACTTATGATAAAAACAATGATTTGAATGTTCGTGTGTTCTGTGAAGCAATTGGAGTCCCTGAGGATCCAGCAACCGGTTCAGGAAATGGATGTTTAGCTGCTTACTTAGTAAAACATGAGTATTTCGGAAAAAAAAATATCGATATTAAAGTTGAACAAGGATATGAAATAGGGAGAAAATCTTTATTATTGTTAAGAGCCGAAGAGAAAGGGGGAAAATATTATATAGGAGTCGGAGGAAACGCAAAAATTGTAGCAAAGGGCGAATTAATCTAAAATTAAAAATAATTTCTATTATTTTAAGAAGTTCTAATTCGATCTAATAAAATAAACAAAAAAATTGGATTTTACAAAGAGTAAAGAGAAATTCTAAAACAAGCTTAAATAATTTAAATGAAGAATAACATAGAGATTTACTAAATTTAGCGTGAGCTACAATTTAAATTAATTTAATTCTGTTTCTATTATAAATATAATAATGTGAGGAAATAATGACTCCAAAATTAATAAATAACGATCTTCAAGATAAATTTCATTCATTTCCTTTTGATGTGTCTGGTTATGTAATTCGCTTTTCCAGCTTAATTAGAAAAAACTTACCTTCGGATATTTATACTGGAAATGAAAAAATTCCTTTTAAAGATAAGCATCCTGAATTTAGAAAAATTTTAATTCACGAATTCTTAGGTTAAGTTTATTTGTTTTCTTACTCAAAATCTCCCAATTTTTAAAATAAAATTTAAAAAAAAATTAGAAAAATTCTGTATATAATAGAATAATCGATATTAAAGCTACGAGAAATATTAGAGACCAATATACTATTCTGAAGATATTCCACATTTTCTTCCTATTTATCTTTATAGATTCCCAAATCTTTTTAATTTCCAAACTCAGCACCTCTCAAACTTATATTAGGAAATTGATGAAAAACAACATAAATGGATATAAAACTAAAAATCCAGCTATTCCCATTAAGATCAACTCTAAAATCAATTTTATGTGTTTTCTCTTTAAACGTCTAATTTTACCTTCATTTTGATTTGGTTGATTGGACATTTTAACCACCTCCTTTTGTATCAGCAAATGCAAGTAGGCCCGTAGCATTTACTCTAGCTATCCTAATATTTGATTTAGTTAGAAATATTTGACCAACAAACCAAGCATAATTTTTATTTATCGGATTAGTATAATAACTTGCATAAACCCAACCATCCTTTATTACCACGCCAGTATATGCTGTATCTCCATTACTAGGTAAATCAAATAAATGTATTAATCGATCTGATTTTACTTCATAGAAAGCTGTCCTTTTTACGGCAAAATGATTTCCCATGTCAGGACGCGGTCCGAGATGATTTCTTCCTACAGCAAATATTCGTCCATTTAGTGTAAAAAGAGTTGAACCATCTAATCTTGTTTGAAAATCAGGTGCGAAGGACCAGTTCTTAAAAGTGTTATATGATGTTCCTATTATAGTACATCCATGAGGGTTACCAAAAGCATAACCTGGATAACCCATTGAACCTACTCTATGAGTTGAAATTATTTCGCCACTTGGAAGAAACTCTAGACAAGCCTCACCATTGCCGTGAGTTGTGTAAACTTCTGATACTTCTGTCCAATTTAAACCATTTTGAGTTTTTAGTAGAATAGTCATAGTACCAGTTACGTCAGCATCTCCGACACTTCCTGGATCTTCTGTATACTTTCTTCCACTAGCTAGTACATACCAATTTATATTATCGGGAGTCTTAGGTCTCCAAAGATTCCATCCTGCTGTTGTGACATTTTCTTTAGTTCCAGTATTATATGTGTATGTTACATTTACTTTCAATTCTTGAGGAGGAGTAAAAGTAAGGCTGTCATCACTATACAAATAATATGTAGTGTTAGGCGAAGGATCGAATCGATAATTAGGTAAGAAGTAAACAAATAATCTATCACTGATATTAGCAAATTTTGGATCTCTAACATCTGTATTAGGGAGAGTAATTCTATGAATTTCTTCCCAACTACCTGGCGTAGCATCAGGAGATTTTTGAATCACTAATGCCCCATTAGTATCTTGTATATGCCATTTAGATTGTTGGAATATTAAATAAAAAGAATTATTATAGAATATCATATCCGTATTCGAATTATGATTTTTCGCTGGATTTCCTCCAGTATCAACAACCGTCCAATGTGTTAGTTGTAAAATAGGATCGTATTCATATTTAGGAGCTGGTCGAAGATCCATGTAAACAATCCAAGCCCCAAGATATGCTATTGGACTGATTACTATTGCAAAAATTATTATTATAATTGTTTTTGCGATTTTCTTTTTGTTTCTTTTGGCTTTATCAACAATTATTTTTAGATTCATATTCAATATTAATTAGTTCAATCAATATTTAAAGGTTTAAATAAGATACAAAAATATCAATAAAAAAAAATTTCAATCAATATAATACATTGTACGCGAAATAATTGGATAATAAACTTTACTTTCTTAAAATCTGGGCTTTAGGCATTATAAACTGATTTTGACACATCGGACAAGAATTATATTTAGAAAGCCATTCTGCTACACATGAATAATGATATTTACTTCCACAGTATGAGCATTTAATTGTTTCATCTCCACTGTTAATATGAATATGGCAAATTGTGCATTGTATTTCTCTCCTTGATATTTGATACTTTTCAATCAGTTTTTCTCCGCAATAAGGGCAAAAATTCGGATTTTGATAATTAGATTTCACTATTTTATTACCGCAATTAGGACAAAAATTCATAAGATCTTTTTTTAATTTGATTTCTTTTTCATCCTGTAGAAAATTTGATTGATTGATATCTTTTTTTGAACCATTTGTTGGAGATATAGGTTGATATGTGCAAACAGTATTGCAATTTATACACCTATCTGGCTCGTGATTAAAATAAATCAAAAGATAGATTAAAGCACCTATACCTCCAGTAAAAATTCCTAAGATGATTAGTAAACATATATCTATTTCTTGTCTTTTTGTTAAAACTATTTCATTACATTTTGGGCAAAATTTTTTTGACATTATATTTTAACCTTGTATATCTTTTAATCTAAAGCTTTCAATCTTTAAGATTAAGTAGTTTTATACAATACTAAAAAGATCTTTAGTCCAATATTTGCTAATAAGAAGTTTAGAGTCAGAAAAAAGAAAAAAATATTAATTTTTTTAAAGTTTTAATCATGTTCATGCTGAAAATAAAACCAAGTAAATGCTACAAAAAATGCAAGTAGAATAGCAATATTTACCCATGTAAATAAAGGAAGTGGTTGTATATAAGGTAAAAAGAAGCATGTAATCAGGACAATACTACCTACAGCACACCAAACCATTTCCATCTGAACTACTATTTTCACCTTGATCCAGTCCGTTTCTCTCCATGCTAATAAGGAACTTGCTGCGAAACCCACAAATGTTGCTCCTAATAATGGCCCAACAACAGGATCTAAATAAGGCCAACCAATTAAATCTACGTAAAACTGAGTCATAATTAGAAATACAATTCCAAAAAAGATACTCACAAAAAAATGAATTAAAAAAGTCAATTTTAGTGGTTTTTTAATTTTTTCGACCATAATAAATCTTCACTATAGTTAATATTTTCGTAATTTATTAGATTTACAATTAAATAAGCTAATATTGATATATATATATTTTTCTTAATTAGCTCCTTAATAAAAAATAATCTAAATTTACTCTAATGGAAATAAATTATTTAAAAGTATTTATAAATTTTCTTAAAGGAGTAAAATATTCTTCATTATAAGACAAAATATCGTTATGTCCAGCACCTTCTATAATGATTAATTGCTTTTCAATAGTTTTGGGTAAATTTTGAAAAAGTAATTCCCCTTCACTAGGAGGAATAATCCAATCATTAGATCCATGGATTATTAGAACTGGTTTTTTAAATTTTCTAACTCTTGTATCATTTGAATATTCACTTAATGATAATGGAGTTAAATTAGGACTATCTATTCTAAACAATCTAGTCATCATATTGTATGCACTGGCGAATCCACTTTCAAATATAACGCCTTTTAGACTTTCTAGATTATGAGAACCAATTTCAGCAGCACATACACTTCCTAACGATCTCCCTTGAACAAAAATAGAATAGTTTGAACTAATATTTTCAATCCATTTCTCAAACTCTTTATATATTGGTAGTGCATCTGAGATTAAACTAGTATAATATGGTTTTCCCGAGCTAAATCCATATCCTCTAAAATCAACTACAGCAAGGTTCACATCGCAATTGAAAAACATTGAAGCGAAATATTGATAATCTGAGGCGATTTCACCATTTCCATGAAAAAGTAAGATCGTTGGAAAATTAAAGTCATTAAGAAAAAAAAATCCCCCAATACTAATTTGTTCATTTATCTTCAGTTGTAAAATTTTAAGGTTAGGATCAGTTTCTTCGGGAATTTGAGTCTTACGAGGATAAAAGATAATATTTGAAACAGTGGGATTATCTATTATTGATTTTACATTCATATTAATTCGTCCTCTGTATTAGAAATATTACTTAGCTCTACCTTGATCTTTAACTGCTTGCGTAGCTCGAGCGATTTCTTCGGGATCTCCTAGATATTTGTGTGTAATAGGTTTTAAGTCATCATCTAATTCATAAACTAATGGTATTCCAGTAGGTATATCTAAATTAATAATTTCTTCCTCAGACAAATTATCTAAATATTTAACTAGTGCTCTTAAACTATTACCATGTGCTGAAATTAATACTTTTTTCCCTTGTTTAATAATTGGAGCAATTGTTTCATGCCAATATGGAAGAAATCTCTCAACTGTATCTTTTAAACACTCAGTGAGTGGAATTTCTTTTTGATCTAAACTTTTATAACGAGGATCACTACCAGGATATCGCGGATCTGAAGTTTTAAGAGGAGGTGGAGGGATATCATAGCTTCTCCTCCAAATTAATACTTTTTCTTCCCCTAATTCTTTTGCTAGTTTAGCCTTATATAAGCCTTGTAAATCACCATAATGTCTTTCATTTAATCTCCAAGATCTATAAACAGGTATCCACATTAAATCCATTTCATCTAAAACAATCCATAAAGTTCTGATTCCCCTTTTAAGAACAGATGTAAAAGCTAAGTCAAAGCTGTAGCCTTCTCTTTTTAATAGTTTACCAGCTTTTTTCGCTTCTTCAATACCCTTTTCAGATAGGTCAACATCTGTCCACCCTGTGAATCTATTTTCTTTATTCCAAATACTTTCTCCATGTCTTAATAAAACAAGTTTAATCATAAAATCACTATTCTTAAGTCTAAATGACCATTTTTTTAAA
>JBHLJZ010000103.1:0-6096 GCA_048887165.1 Candidatus Hodarchaeota archaeon
TACTACCTCTTCTACTTCGGCTTCTACCTCTTCTACTACCTCTTCTACTACTTCTACTTTAGCTTCCACTTCCTCTATTACCTCTTCTACTACCTCTTCTACTTCGGCTTCTACTTCCTCTACTACTTCGGCTTCCACTTCCTCTACTACCTCTTCTACTTCGGCTTCTACCTCTTCTACTACCTCTTCTACTACTTCTACTTTAGCTTCCACTTCCTCTACTACCTCTTCTACTACCTCTTCTACTTCGGCTTCTACTTCCTCTACTACCTCTTCTACTACCTCTTCTACTTCGGCTTCCACTTCCTCTACTTTCTCTTCAGCTTTCTTCTTTAATTTATGTATAAAAATTGGAGGTTTATCTCCCGGCCATAAGATGTTTACAATTCCTGCTAATAAGAGAATTATTCCAGATGCAACAATATATGGCATTAAATTTCCAAAAGGAAAATAACCTAACACCACTTCCATCCAATTGACCATCCAAGATCCCATAGGTGAGACAACAGGTCTTAAAAAGTTTAATATAGTAGCGACTATATCAGCTAAAATTTGTAAAAGCTCAGCTTGAAATATCATTACTCTCTTCACCTCTACTTTTTTTATACCTATTTTCTCGAATTTTTTTTCTATTAATTACAAAATCAATAAAATCATATCCTTTTAGTAGTATCGTAAGGAAATATATCCCCATGTAAAGCATGACCATATTTTGAACATTTACAGCTATAAAACCTATATCAATAATTTCATAAACTATTTCAAAACGTACTTCAGTTGCTCCACTAAACTTATATGACCAAATATACAAACAATTTAATACAATTTGGATCAAGGCGAAAGTTCCTCTTCTAATAGATTGTTTAGGAGAAGAATAATTAAAGAATGCGCATGAGCTAATAAGCAAACCAAATGCAGAAATCCAAAAAACTATTCTTTCGTAATCCGCTTGTTCAAGAACAATGCTAACTCCTAATATTTCAATATCCTTAATCCATGTAAAGGTTAAAAATGGAATAACTAATGTAATTGTTATATACACAGCCATATATATCATACCCCTCAAAATATTGAACGTTGCGCCCATTTTAATCACCCGTAATAACCTATTGAGAAATTAGCAACATTTACTGTAAATCTATAAAGTCTAAGTGAATACCATGCACTAAACGTAAATCCGGCATAAAATTCTAATGCATGAGGTGAACGAGTCCAATCAACTGTACCAGGATCAGGTATATTAAAAAAATTGGTAGCTGTAAAATTCGCCTTAAGTGTGTCTCCATGCAAAACATCACCAAAATCTTGGTTCTCATTTAAAATCTCTACAGTTGTAGTTTCATTTCCAGCTGATACATTCCCAAATGTCATTCGAATTTGAAAGCCTAAAACAATATCATTTAAATCATATACTCCCACATTAGAGATATTAAATGGTATGTTGATAAACATTCCACTAGGGTTTGATATATTAAAATCTGCAGATACCGGATATTCAGATTCATCTGGTATGTTAATGTTATAACTATCTGGATCAAGAACGGTTACAGCAGAAAATCCACCCAATAAGGATACCGCAGA
The DNA here is from genome assembly GCA_048887165.1 of Candidatus Hodarchaeota archaeon. Taxonomy (GTDB): domain Archaea; phylum Asgardarchaeota; class Lokiarchaeia; order Sigyniarchaeales; family SOKP01; genus SOKP01. Next base: position 1,582 of record JBHLJZ010000103.1, read on the forward strand.
TAAAGATAAGGTAAAAACTAACAGAAAAATTCTAACAATCCATCTAAAAATTCGGGAAGGTCTCATTTTTATCATTCTATTTTATTTTTTTGCTATATAAATTCTTTTGTTGGATAGATTGAATTAAAAATAAATAGATTTAAAAAATTTATAAATTTATTTGTCAAAAATAAAAATTAGATAATCTTTTGTGTATATGGAACGGATACACCATCAACCGTTAACAGTATAGCATTTCTAAATAAAGTTCATTTTTTAGATCTAATATTTTTCTCATCAACAGTTTATAGAAATAAATTCTATTACTGCTTCTTGGATTATTAACTTAAAAAATAACAAGCAGAATTATTTTTTTATGTGATTCCACTTTATAAGATATAAAAGCAAAAACTAAAATATTTTTAGATTTAGTATTTAATATGTTTTTTTTAAAAACAATAAAATAAATTGAATAACAATGGTTGAGATAAAAGAAATTAGCCCACATTCTGAAAATATTGGAGAAGTTGTTGATGCTTTCAACACATCCATTGAAAAAGGCTTAACAGAATCTGAGGCATTAAGAAGGCTCGAAAAATTTGGAAAGAATGAATTGATAAAAGAAAAGGGAAAAACTGCTTTACAAATTTTCATTAGCCAGTTTAAGGATTTTCTTATTTATCTACTATTTTTTGCTATTGCTATATCTGTTATTATAGGAATTTGGGAAAGTACAAAGCCTGGTGCAGAAGCTTGGTCTTCAGAATATACTGATGCTATTGTAATTTCTGCAATCTTAATTGTGAATGCTATATTAGGATTTTATCAGGAATATCAAGCTGAAAGAGCAATGGAAAGTTTAAAAAAATTAGCACCGCATTTTGCAAGAGTTCGTAGAGATAATAAAGTTAAAGAAATTTCTGTTGAAGATGTCGTACCAGGTGATGTTATATTGTTTGAAGAAGGAGATAAATTTCCAGCCGATCTTAGACTCTATAAGGAATTCTCTCTATATGTAGATGAAGCAATATTAACAGGAGAATCAAAACCCGTTAAAAAGCAACTAAAACCTGTTGATAGAAAAGAGATTCTCGCAGATAGAACTAATCTTGGGTATATGAATACCATTATAACACGAGGGAATGGCGAAGGCATTGTAATTGGAACAGCTATGAATACAGAAATAGGGAAGATTGCTGGAAGTTTACAAGAAGAGCTAATTGAAGCTAGTCCTTTTCAAAAAGAAGTCGATAGATTCGGTAAATTATTAGGAATTATAATTATAATAATTTGTTTAGCCGTATTTATCACTGAGCTCATTATTATTCTGGTAACAGAAGGATTCAGTTTTGGACCACAAGAAATTGATGAAATTATTGAAGCCTTTGAAATCTCGATTAGTTTAGCTGTATCTGCCGTTCCTGAGGGGCTTGTTGTTGTAATTACTGTCGTCATGAGCATAGGTATGAGAAAAATGGCAGATAGGAATGCTCTAGTAAGAAAGTTAACAGCAGTTGAAACTCTAGGACGTGTGAACGTTATTTGTTCTGATAAAACTGGCACCCTTACAAAAAATGAAATGACAGTTGTTAATGTTTATTTAAATGATAAAGTGCTAGATATAGAAGGTGTAGGTTATAATATATTAGGCGAAATCAAAGAAAATGAAAAACCCGTTTCAATAAATGCTGATTTAAAACTATTTTTAGAAATTTGTTACTATTGTAACAATTCGAATGTAAATATTCTTGATAAATCAACAGGCGAAGTCTCTGTTGTAGGTGATCCAACTGAAATATCCATGAAAGTTTTAGGATATAAAGGCGAGATAAGCGAAAATTTTGAGAAATTAGATGAGATCCCTTTTGATTCTGACCGAAAAATGATGACAGTAATTGGCGAACTCGATGGTAGAACCATAGCTTTAATTAAAGGAGCACCTGACGTTTTAATGAGAAATGCAACTCAAGTTTTATTAGACGGTGAAATTAGACCAATTGAAAATTCAAAGGAAAAAATATTAAACAAAAACGAAGAGTTTGCGAGAAACGCCTTAAGGGTTTTAGGAGTTGCCTATAAAGAATTACAACCAAACTATGATATTAATGAAGTTGAAAAAAGTTTTACTTATATCGGATTAGTTGGAATTATCGATCCCGCCCGAGATGAAGTAAAGGACTCGATTAAAGAAGCAAGAATGGCAGGGATTAGAACTATTATGATCACTGGCGATCATAAAATAACAGCAATTGCTATCGCACAACAAATTGGTCTAACGGAATCAGATGAAGCTATTACAGGGGTAGAATTAGAAGCAATGGGTGATGAGGAGTTAAAAGAAAAGGTAAGAACTGTTGATGTGTTTGCAAGGGTTACATCAGAGCATAAACTCAGAATCCTTAGGAGACTTAAAGAATTAGGTTTAATCGTTTCCATGACCGGAGATGGAGTAAATGACGCTCCTGCTGTTAAGGGTGCTCATGTTGGTGTCGCAATGGGATTGAAAGGTACTGAAGTTACACAAGAAGCATCAGATATGATTTTAATAGATGATAATTATGCAACGATAGTTAATGCTATAGAAGAAGGACGAGGGATCTTCGAAACTACTAAAGGTTTCTTCCGTTATATGTTAAGCACTAATTTTGATGAAATTTTCTTAATTTTAACAGCGTATATTGTCATGAAGTTATTTGGTAATGTCTTTCTAGGATTACCCGTTGAGCCAATTCAGATCCTATGGCTTAACATAGCAACCGATGGTATACCTGCTATGGTACTAGGACTTACACCCACAGATCCTGATGTGATGAAAGCACCACCTCGTAAAGGATTCACGTTATTAAAAGAGATCAAGGGTCCTGCTTTATTACTCGGGATATACACTTCAATCACAGATATCAGCTTATATTTGCTTCTTTGGTCAGTTTTAATTCCAGCCTGGGCACAAGCAGGGATAGATCCTCGTTTAACCATGGATTTTATGACAGTTGGAACTGACGCTTATTATTACTCAATTTCTTTAGCCCAAAGTATCCTATTTACAAATCTTGTAATATGTGAGCTAATGTTTGTATACACTTGCACCTCAAATATTAAACCCTTCTACTTATTCCCGAATAAGCACTTATTTTGGGCTACAGGTCTTTCTCTTGGTTTACAGTTCCTAATTCTTTACACTCCAATCAATATAGCATTCCACGTAGTTCCTTTAAATCATGGATTTTATTGGTTTACACTCTTTATAGCAGCCTTTTCAGTATCAGTTGTCGATGAATTAAGAAAATATAGGATACGATGGAAAATAAAAAAGGACCCAAATTATCTATTTAAATCCTAAATTTAATTATTTAATTTTATATAATTCTATTTTTTTGAAAATAATGTTTCATGATATTATATTATTGTAAGTCAGTCTCTTCCATATACTTGAAAAGTAGCCCAATTCCAATTAATTTAAATGTATCTTGAACATTAATATTTTTCAGAGCAGAAGTTTCAATAAAGAAGCATTTAAGTTCTTCAGCTTGTTTAAAACCCTCATCTTTTGAAATTTCTCTTTCATTTTCTAGATCAATTTTATTTCCTATAAGAACGAAGGGAATATTCCCTAATTCCTTCCGAGCGTCTTGAAGCCAAAAATTTAAAGCCTCATCAAGTGTTTCTCGTCGAGTAACATCATAAACAATAAAAGCACATTTAGCTCCCTTATAATATTCACGTCGCACACGTTTAAAGAATTCTTGCCCAGCTAGATCATAAATAAGAAACTTTATAGTATCATCTTTAAATCCTTGTACAAAATATCTCTGTGTTGAGATTGAAATGCCTAGTGTGGGACGATAATCAACAATTTCTTCATTTTTTAAGAATTGATTTACCAAAGTTGTCTTTCCTACTGCAGCTGCTCCTAATACAATTAGTTTGAAGATTTTGTCAATCTTTTTTTCTTTAGTTATATGATGTGTTGCTTTAACTCCATCTATAACACTATTAGGTCTAGGGTCAGAATATTTCTCTAAACCTAACGAGAAATTTTCATCTACACTCAAATTTGGAATCTCTAATGTATTGTACCTAAAATCAAAACTCTCTTCTAATATTTTAGCTATTTTTTCAGCAACAAGATATGCAATTGGAAAAAGTTCATTTAAATTTATTTCATAATCGCAAACCAACAATAAAATTGCCTCAGAACCAGCTTCGAGATAGATAATTCTTTGATCTGATGTTTCAAAAGACCCACAACCGTAATGTCCTATTTGATATTCTAAGCTTATTTTATTTAATAGATTTTCTACTAATGCAGTTATTGCACCATAGATTTCTTCGCTGAGGTTTTTATTATCATTCAAATTATCTAATTTACCATATTTAGTAACTAATAATCCATGATTTGAATAGATATATGCGATTTCTATATCATATCGGGAATCTATAAAATTTTTTAATAATGTCCTTAGATTTTCTTCTTTAGTTAATGTTTTGGATGTCATGAGGCTAAAAATATTATAAATTACTCTTTTTTAACTCTTT
>JBHLJZ010000103.1:6196-14020 GCA_048887165.1 Candidatus Hodarchaeota archaeon
GATGAACCAATTACAGAATTAATAATTGGCATGACTACTGATGCGCAATTTGGTCCAGCATTAATGTTTGGAATTGGAGGAATTCTAGTTGAATTACTTGAAGATGTGAGCTTTAGAATCGCTCCTATCACTGAATATGATGCAAAAGAGATGATCAGAGAAATTAAGGGTTTTCCTATTCTCGATGGATATCGTGGCAAACCAAAAGCGGATCTTGATGCAATTGTTGACACCTTGTTAAAAGTTTCTGATCTTGTTACAAAACATGAAGAAATTAATGAAATGGATTTAAATCCCGTCTTTATTTATGATAAGGGATTAATTTGCGTAGATGCGCGAATTATACTTAAAAAACCATAAAAATAAGAGTAAAATTTTTTCTCAAAATTTTTTAAGCAATCCAATAATGTTGTTTTTTAGAATATAAAGATAATTGGGAATCTTATCGCAAAAATTATTTTCTTTTCTTTTAGAATATTCGATAATGAATTGATTTAAAAAAAGAAATTTTAAATTCAAAAACACGATGTTATAGTTAATATATATAAAAAATTAACATATTATTTTTTGATAATTATGCTTAGATCTATGTGGAAAAAAAAAGTTAAAGCAGTTTTACTTCTCAGTATATCTATTGGGTTAATTTTCACACCATTTAACATATTAAATTACTCTTCAAACTTGACTCATAATAAATCTAATTTTATTGAAGATGATGTAACTAGGAAAGAAGAAGTTTTTGAAGATGAAATCCCAAAAGCTTCTGAATATCAAGAATTTGATGGTAGTGGTGAGCAGTTAAACATAACACTACATCAATCACTAATCAACTCATCAGATATAGAATTTACTAGTTTAGATGATTCAAATACGTTCACAGAGCCTGTACCAAACTTTAATGGGTATAATACTTCATATGTAAATATCACTATTGATGCGATTAATGCTCAGAATAAAACATTAAATTTAGAATTAGGAACTGCACTTAACGATGTAATTTTGAGTGATAGGATTGTTTCTTCTTTCAGAATTCGAAAAAGCTGTATTTTACAAAATCTTTCATTATATATTTCTGAAAGCGGTGGCGGTACTTCTGATGATGCTACTATTAGAATTCAAATTTTTAACTCCACTTGGAATTCAGTTGAATCTAGGATTGAGCCAGATTCAGATACAGGCTTAATTGATCAAACTCAGATAATTCCAAATGAAGATACAGGACAATGGTATAACTACACTTTTAATGTTAATTTAGATGCATCTAGCACATATGATAATACTTTTTTTATCTACTTCCGTCAAACTTCTGATATATTTGATACTAGGGCCTATTATCACTATGAATTAGATTCCAGTGGAGAAGACAATTCTGATACTTATTACAGTACTGATGGTGGTGCTACTTGGAATGAATTTTCTACTGATAGAGATATTTCTAGCCAGATTATTTTAGGTCTTAATGATAATACACCAAAACCTACAGATATCAATTTACAAATCAATAGTACCGCAATTACAGATGATATTAGTGGAAACAATTTAGGTTATTGGACTCCAAGTCAAGTGTTTTCAAGCTCAACGGGAGAATTTAATTTTTCTATAACTGCAGATTGGTGGGATGTATCCTGTAATGTTTCAAATGTGCATATCAATTATACTAAAACTGATATTAGAGCCAATTCTGATTTTAATATTCCAGCGTCAGGTCAAGATGTAAATTGGACTGTTACTATACCAGGAGGATTGAATTATTTTGATTCTCGAGTTGATAACTTCAATACAATTAATTTTACTATTCCAGCTAGTTGGGAGTATAACACAATCAATGTCTTCAATGATACGGATCCTTTTACAGACTTGTTAGATACAGTTTTAGGAAATGGATACCGAGAAGTACAAGTTATCAATGCGGGTAATGGAACCAATTGGTATCTCACAGTTAATTCAACTAACTTAATCTCGTCAATTGATACTTATGTTGGTGGAATACCTTTAATTCAAGTTAATTTCACTAATATACTTAGGTTCAATGCTAGTTTTGGTGCAATAGTCAGCAATGGAGATTTAAATTTAAGCGTATACAGTCCAGTTCCAAGATACTTAAACCATTCTAATACTTTTCCTTTAGTATCGCCCAGTGATGAAATTTTTGTTTCAGATTGGGATATTTCTGATAATGTTACTGATTACGGAGTTTTTAAAGCACAAATGTCTTGGAATAATGATACAGCAGCAGGTTTTCACGAATTGCTTTTTACTGTTATAGCAAACACAGATTTGAAATTGAGTTCTCCATCATCTGGACAAGATCATTACGATAATGAACTTTTTGATATAATTGTATTTTTTAATGATACAGGTCCCGATTTAGGAGATATTGGCATTACTAGTGCATCTATAACTGAAAATAGTACATTACTAGGACCACCAACTCCGACTGGAACAGATGGAGAATACTCACTCCAGCTTGATACCGATGATTTTCTTTATGGATGGAATTATATTGAAATTGGCGCGAATAAAAGTTTTTATCATAATAAGACGGTTATATTTTCCTTCCATCATAGAATAAATACCAGTATTTTACCATCTGATAGTTATAATTTTGGAGATGTGATAAGAGGAAAAACCGTTTCATATAACTTTAGTTATATAGATATATTAAGTAATCCGATTCCAGGAGCAACAATACAGCAAGTCTATGTACCTGCAGGATTTGTTCCTAATTCATTTCCAATAGGAGGAGAGCCAGGAAATTATACTATTGAGTTAGACACCTCAAATGTACAAGCACAAGCTGGAGCATATACTTGTACATTTAATATCACTGCTATAGGAAATCAAACCCAAGAAATTGATTTGATTTTAACAGTAACTCAGGCACAAACGAGCGTTATTATTGATCAATTATCTTATACACCAGTTTTAAATCGAAAAGATGGATTTGATCAACAAGTAGAGTTCTACTTTAATGATACTGATAACGATATAGGAATTCCTGGAATAACTTTAGGTGATATTATAGTAAGTGATAATCAAACTGGTAGTTCAAGATCAATTAATTCATTGACTCCATTTGGAGCACAGGGCAATTATCGTTTGAACATTAGCATTTCTGGATTAAATTCTGGATGGATCCAATTCGAGCTAAATGTATCAAGAGATCCAGATTATAATTGGAGTGTTGACTCTTTTACTTTTTACTTAAGAGGAAACATAACCCAAACATCTATCGAGTCAATTACCGACATAGGAGGAGAAGGTACTCTTGTTCCAACGAATCTTAATTATTCTGTGTATATAGGACTTAATATAAATATAAACTTTACTATCCTCGATAGTGATTACGGTAATAACTTGGTAACTGGTGATGCACAATCATATACAGTTAACTATTATCTAATTTCTAATCCAACAAACCAAGGTGTTCTTGCAAATGACTTAGATTTTGATTTGAATACCAATTCTTATAAGGGATCAATCACAACCTCAAGTCTTACGACATTGGGAACTTATGCAATAAACATAACTATATTGAAGACAAACTATGAGGCGTCAAATGTAATCTTTAATTTAACATTAAAATCTAAGATATTAGTTAATATTTCCGTTCTTGAAAAACCTGCACAAGTTAATGCTGGAGATTCTTTCAATCTAACGCTTAAAGCAGAGTTTTTCAATGGTACTGGTTGGGAACCTTTTAATGGGGTTGATGTAACAATAACCCCAAACTTAAACGGAATAAATGGAACAACAACAGCTCCTTTAATTACTGATATTAATGGGACAGTAACTTTTACTGAAATTACAGTTGGGATTGGAATAAGAACCCTTATTCTTTATATAGTAATAGAACCAGCCTATAATTATACAGGTTTTACAAAAGTTATTTCAGATATAATGGTTATTGTTCCGCCTACAACTTTGGAAGAGCTACTTCCATATTTAATTTTTGCTGGTGTTTTAATCGGTGCGGTTGTTAGCTCAGTAGCGGTTTATCGAGGTTATATTGTACCTAAAAAGCGTGAAAAAAGAAGAATTCTTTCTGAAGTTAAAACTATTTTCGATGATGCTATAAATTTAGAACATATTTTAGTCTTATACAAAGGAACTGGAACCTGTATCTTTTTCAAATCATATGGTTCAGAACAAATTGATCCTGAGCTTATTGGAGGATTTTTGACAGCAGTTTCTTCTTTTGGAAAAGAAATGGTTGCTCAAGAAGCACTTAATGAAATTTCTTATGGAGATAAAATGTTGCTTTTAGCAGATGGGGAATTTACAAGGGTTGCACTTGTTTTGGGTAAAAAGGGATCTTTAATCCTTCGAACACATTTAAAAGAGTTCATAGAGGTATTTGAAAAGACTTATAAAGATATTTTACCAAAATGGAGAGGTCAACTTGCATACTTCAAAAATGCGGGTCAAATTGTAGATGAAATTTTAAATACTTCAATTATATTGCCTCATCAAATATCTTATGATTTTGCAAATATAAAAGATCTTAAAGGTCCTCATTCTAGAGACGTGTTAAAAGTAGCCCATAGTTGTTGTGAAGAAGCCGGGAGAGAATTCTTTTTTATAGCAACTCTATTAAAAGAAGCTGCAGAAACTTCAAATAAAGATACTGCTGAGATTTTTATTGGAATCAAAGAGTTAAGAGATAAAAAGATATTACTTCCTATCGAGATATCTGCTATTGAAGCTCAGCCAATTTCTCAACAGGAACTGAATCTCCTTAGTCAGAAAGTTTCTTCTTTAACTACCTTATCCGGGGAAGAAAAACAAAAACTTATCAATGATTTAGCTCAAATGGGACCATTAGAGAGGGAAGCATATTTAGCTAGTATTTCACAACAAAAAGAGATTGTATCGGCTCCTATTAAGTCTAAAGTCGGAACGTTTGTAATTGAAAACAAGAAATCTGCTAAGAATGGCATAAAGGAATTAATTAAGAGAGCTAAAGCCGCGAAAAGTAAAAAAAATTATGATAAAACTATTGAATATCTTGAAAGCGCTGCTTTAATTGCTTCGAATTGGAAATTGTCAAATGAATTTATTGAATTAGAAGAAGTCATTAGGAAAATCAAAATCGAAAATTTATTAGCTCAAAAGAAAGAACTTGAAAATAAAGCTAAATTTGCAGTAAAGAAAAAGATTTATATTGAAGCAGCTGAAAAATATAAAGCGGCTTCAAAAATAGCATCAGAAATTTTCAAGTTAGGAGCAACAGAGATGACAAAGGAAGTAAAAAGATTAACAAATAAAGCAAATGAATTTGAAAAACTTAAATGATTTTATTTTATAATACTCCTTTTTTTTATGTATGTATTTTGAATTTAGTAAATCATTTTTATACTAATTATTTATATTATAATTCTATTATAATTTAGATAAAATAGTTAAATTTATTGGGAATAGAGATATTAACATGAACAAAAAATTACGATTCGTACTAATTCTGAGTTCTATATTTTTACTAAATATCTTCTTTCAAATTTTAGATCTTAAAAATGATTTTGCTAATAATCAAAATACAATATTAGAAAAATCCAATGATAATTTAAATATTAAATTAAAGACTTCAGATTATTCTTCTACTCATGAAGGCATAGGAACAGAACTAAATATAACTCTTCAACAATCTTTAGTAAATAATTCGGTTGTTGAATTTTTGAATTTAGATGATTCAAATACGTTCACAGAGCCTGTACCAAACTTTAGTGGGTATAATACTTCATATGTAAATATCAGTGTTGATGCGATTAATGCTCCGAATAAAACATTAAATTTAGAATTAGGAACTACACTTAATGGTGCATTTTTTAATGAGAGAATTGTTTCTTCTTTCAGAATTCGAAAAAGCTGTATTTTACAAAATCTTTCATTATATATTTCTGAAAGCGGTGGCGGTACTTCTGATGATGCTACTATTAGAATTCAAATTTTTAACTCCACTTGGAATTCAGTTGAATCTAGGATTGAGCCAGATTCAGATACAGGCTTAATTGATCAAACTCAGATAATTCCAAATGAAGATACAGGACAATGGTATAACTACACTTTTAATGTTAATTTAGATGCATCTAGCACATATGATAATACTTTTTTTATCTACTTCCGTCAAACTTCTGATATATTTGATACTAGGGCCTATTATCACTATGAATTAGATTCCAGTGGAGAAGACAATTCTGATACTTATTACAGTACTGATGGTGGTGCTACTTGGAATGAATTTTCTACTGATAGAGATATTTCTAGCCAGATTATTTTAGGTCTTAATGATAATACACCAAAACCTACAGATATCAATTTACAAATCAATAGTACCGCAATTACAGATGATATTAGTGGAAACAATTTAGGTTATTGGACTCCAAGTCAAGTGTTTTCAAGCTCAACGGGAGAATTTAATTTTTCTATAACTGCAGATTGGTGGGAGGTATCCTGTAATGTTTCAAATGTGCATATCAATTATACTAAAACGGATATTAGAGCCAATTCTGATTTTAATATTCCAGCGTCAGGTCAAGATGTAAACTGGACTGTTACTATACCAGGAGGATTGAATTATTTTGATTCTCGAGTTGATAACTATAATGCAATTAATTTTACTATTCCTGAAATATGGCAAGAGACTACAATTAAAGTATTTAATGATACAACTGAAAGTTTAAATTTAATTAAGACTCTATTAGGAAATGAATTCCGAGAAGTACAGGTTCTCAACGCAGGGAATGGAACCAATTGGTTTCTCACAGCAAATTCAACAAACCTTTTATCATCTATTGATTCCTATGTTGGCGGAATAAACACAATTGTCGCAAATTATTCCAATACTGTAGATTTTAATGCAACTTTTTCAACCTTGATAAATAATGGTAATATTAATCTAAGCATATATAATCCTCAATATATCGATAATAAATTAAATTATTCTCGTGAAATAACTACATTTAATCCAGGTATCGAAATTGATTTAGGAAATTGGGATATAGCTAGTAATATAACTCAGTATGGCAATTTTCGTATAGTAACCTTTTGGAATAATGATACAGCAGCAGGATTCATAGAAAAACAAATTACGGTTTTAGGAGAAACTGAAGTAACTATAACTCAACCTTCTCAAAATTCAGTTTTTAATTCTAATGAAATTTTCAATGCAACTGTCAATTTTAAAGACATTGGTCAAAATTTCGGAATAGATAATGCGATAATTGAATATCGCATTTCAGGGGGTATATGGTCCTCAGATAATGTCACTGATCTAGGAGAGGGCAATTATAATATAACAATAAATTGTAGTGATTCTCTCTTTGATGGTTATGGAAATTTTAATGTTGAGATTAATGTAAGTAAATCGTTATATAATAATCAGACTTTTACTTTAGATTTTAAAATTTTAGGGTTAACTACCTCTCAAATTGATTCACCTCCTCAAGATCAAATCTATAATTCAGATGCTATTTTAACAATAGTCTTATCATTTGATGATTCAGTTGAGAACGTACCAATTGATAGTGCTGATATTCAATGGAAAGTGGGATTATTAGGAACATATTCTGGCACAAATGTAAGCTACGTAAGTGGAAATTATGAAGTAGAAATTTGGCTAAGAGCTTCTGAATTCGATGGTTATGGTCCCTTTACTGTTTTCATTATGTTAAACAAAACCAATTACTATAACCAAACGGAATCGTTAAATTTTAATATTTTAGGATTAACCACATCTCAAATTGATTCTCCTGCTCAAGATCAGACTTATGATTCAGATGAGATAATTATAATTGTTCTATCATTTGATGATTCCGTAAAAAGTAT
>JBHLJZ010000104.1:0-13729 GCA_048887165.1 Candidatus Hodarchaeota archaeon
AGAAGAACTTAATATCCCTATTCTTGAAAATTTAATGCTAAAAGCTAAAGAAATTGAATCTTATTTCCAAATAACGTGATTCCGATGTAAATTAATAAAATCTATTCCTATGAGGAGCACAATAAGGAAACGTTCTAAAGAATAATGAAAACGCTACGCTCTCTTTACCTTTCTTTATAAGTTCTGCCACTTCTCTCAGATTCTGTTTTTGTAATTCAATCATATTGCTTTTTTTATCATTTTCTTCAGTTTGCTTAACTATTGAACTTAAATATTCAAGTAAAGGGGTTGGACCTTCTTTTTTAAAGTCTCGAAAATCCTTACTACAAATCTCCAAATATTTACCTTCTTGTGGTTTTTTAGGGAATTTACCTTTAGATAATACAAAACTCATTCTAAATTTCACACCTCTTTTTATTGATCAAGATTTTAATCGTTAATGACATAATAATGCAAATATTTATAATTTGTTGTAGTAAAAATTTTTCTTTCAATTTATTTGGTAAACGGTATTTAGGGTTGCATTATTCAACTCTCATAAATGTTTTCAACAGTTGATAAATAGGATAACATTATTAATAGAGAATTAACTCTAATTTAATGTAGGAACAATTTATTTAATAATATCTGTAAAATATACCAATTAAAATAAAAAATAATAGTTGTATTATTTATGGCTAAACGAGAGTACTATATAGGGGAAGCATTAATAGGAGAAGGAAGTGATTTAGCTCACATCGATTTAATAATTGGCTCTAAAGATGGGCCAGTAGGCATATCATTTGCTAACGCACTTAGTACCCCCTCTATGGGGCATGGGGGGCTTTTAGCATGTATCCGACCAAATTTATTATCGAAACCTGTAAGTTTGGTAATACCAAAAGTTACAGTATCAAAAATGGAGGATGCTAATAAGATTTTTGGTCCTGCTCAAGCAGCAGTTGCAAAAGCAATTGCTGATTCAGTAGAAGAAAATTTAATACCGATGAATAAACTTGATGATTGGGTTCTTATTGTAAGTGTATTTATACACCCTGAGGCAAGTGATTACCGTAAAATTTATCAGTATAATTATGGAGCAACAAAATTAGCAATCCAAAGAGCCCTAAAAAGCTATCCACCAATAGAAAAAATATTTTATGATAAAGATCGTGCGAAACATCCTGTTGCAGGATTGAGAGTTCCAAGATTATGGCGTCCCCCATATGTACAAGTAGCTTTAGATCATCCAAGTCTCGAACATCAAATTAAAGTTGTGAGTCAATTACCAAAAAGCGATAGGATTCTTTTAGAAGTTGGTACGCCATTTTTGAAAAAGTATGGTGTTGAATCGATTAAAAAAATACGAGAAATTGCAAAAGAAGCATTTATAGTAGCAGATTTAAAAACTTTAGATGTTGGTAAGTTGGAAGTCGACTTTGCATTCGATGCAACTGCGGATGCTGCTGTTGCAAGTGGATTAGCTTCCGCATCATCTCTTGATAAGTTCCTTTTAGAAGCAAACCGTCTAGGAATGTATGGATTCGTTGATACAATGGAAGTAGATGATCCTATAGCAAAATTATCCCAACTAAAACAAGTTCCTGACGTTGTTATCTTGCATCGAGCAATAGATGTTGAACAAGCTGTAGGAGCACAATCTCCAGATGCTGCTCAAAAAGCAAGATGGGCTACTATACCAAAAATAAAAGAATTATATAAGGATAAAAAACTCGCTTCAGGAAGAGACCGCGTTTTAGTTGCGGTTGCAGGAGGGATCGAACCAGCGACCGCTAGATATGCGTTAGAGATGGGAGCTGATATATTAATAGTAGGCAGGTTTATAACTTCATCAAAAGATGTCAAAAATTCAATGAGAAGGTTACTTAATATTATACCCGGTTATTCTGATATTGATTTGAAAAGGATTCACACCGAGGATGATGATAACGCCGTTAAGAAACCCGCTTGGGATTGAATTTCTTCTCTTGTTTAAATCCTAAATGATCCTATTTTTTTATATATGAAAGTAATATAAATTTTTAGCTAAAATCATCAAAAAATCTTAAGTTTTAGTATTGCTTGATTAGAACTAGCTTAAATAGATTTAAATTATACTCATTCTTACATTTTATCTGTACACTTTTGTAGAATTTCACAATTGTGTAAAATATCTAAATTAAAAATGGTGAAATCCTTGAAAATTAAGAATATACACATTTTATTGTTTATTTTAATCTGTTTTTTACTTATATTTCTAACATCAAAAAATGAATTCTCAGTTTTAAGATATGATTCAAAGAAAAATAATGAATTTCCTATTTCATCTGCAACTAACGCAGTTGAATATAAATGGAATGTAACTTGGGGTGGAACTGGTGAAGATCGATGTGAAGCAATCACAAATGATTCCTTAGGAAACATGTATCTTGTGGGTTATACTGGATATGCTAATGCATGTTTGGTTAAATATGATAGTTTAGGGGTTCAACAGTGGAATCATACAATAGGTGGCATGTGGTATGACTTTGGTTATGACGTAGCTGTTGATTCATCCGGTAATGTTTATCTTGCAGGCACTACGGAAACCTACTCAAGCTCAACTTTTCCTGATATGTGGCTTATAAAATACGATAGTAATGGGGTACATCAATGGAATATTACGTGGGGGGGAACATATTACGAAATATGTTATGCAATAGCATTAGATTCATCAGATAATATTTATCTTGGAGGGTGGATTGATGAAGGAAATAGAGATATATGTCTTGTAAAATTCGATAGTTCAGGTGTAGAGCAATGGAGTCGTACCTGGGGTGATACTCGTTCTGATTATGGTTATGATGTGGCTGTTGATTCATCCGATAATGTCTATATAGCTGGAGAAATGAATTCAACCGGTTCCCCATACGGTCTAAATGACTTTAGTATAATGTGCTTTGTAAAATATGATAGCTCGGGAACCGAATTAATGAATCGTACATGGGGAGCAGGCCAAGATTATACATGTTATGGAATTACTATAGATTCTTCAAACAATATTTATCTTGCCGGAGAAGCAGGACATCCTGGCGTCTCGTCTGATGGTATGACTTTGGTAAAATATAATAGTTTAGGAGAAGAACAATGGAATTATACAGAACCAGATTTAGACAGTTGCGCTAATGATATTATTCTTGACTCTTCTGAAGATATCTATATTGCGGGTGTTATTTGGGAAACAGGATATCAACTACAAATGATTTTAGCCAAATATAACTCATTTGGTGATCAACAATGGAATTATACATGGGGTGGAGGTCTTTATGAAGAATGCAAAGGTTTAACATTAGATTCGGTTGAAAATATCTTTCTTGGGGGAGATACAACTAGTTTTGGTGCAGGAGGTCGTGATATGTGCTTAGTAAAACTAACTCCTGTACCATTAATTACGATTGAGTCTCCAGATTCTAATGAGTTATTTGGAAGTAATGCTCCAGAGTATAATATAACAATTATAGAATCAAATTTGGATTCTACTTGGTATACTTTAAATGACAGTGCTGATATTCCTTTTAGTGGCACCGAAGGAACTATTGATCCAACAGAATGGAATTCGTTAGGAAATGGTACTGTTTCAATTAAATTTTACGCGAATAATAGTGCAGGTGGTATTGGCATGTCAGAAGTTATTGTTCATAGAGATATTGAAGAACCCGTAATTACAATTATTTCTCCAGAAGAATTTGACTTTTTTAGCTTTACTGCACCAAGCTTCACTCTTTCTATTGATGAAGCAAACATAAATTCTACATGGTATACATTGAACGATAGTGCTTATATCCCTTTTAGTGGAACATCTGGAGATATTGATCCAACAGAGTGGGGTTATTTAGGAAATGGATCAGTTATCATAAAATTCTTTGCTAATGATACTGTCGGTAATGAAGGGAATAGTTCAGTACTTATCTACAAAGATATTGAAATACCTCAGATTGATATTACCTCTCCAGTGCCAGATGAGGTTTTTGGATATGATCCTCCAGATTTTACCCTTTCTATAACTGAAACAAATAGAAATTCTACTTGGTATACTCTAAATGATAGTGCTTATATCCCTTTTAGTGGAGACTCAGGCACTATTGATCCAACAGAATGGGGTTATCTGAGTAATGGTACAGTCACAATACGGTTTTATATAAACGATTCTGCTGGTAATGAGAATAATGACGTAGTGACTGTTCATAAAGATATAGAACCTCCGCAAATTACCGTAGATTCCCCTTATGAGAATGAATTTTTTGGAGAAGATCCTCCTGATTTCTCCCTCACCATAATCGAAGGTAATCCAAATACTACATGGTATAATTTAGATGGGGGAACCAATATAACCTGTGGATTATCAGGAACAATTGATCCCTTAGAATGGGGTCCTTTAGGCGATGGCCCAATAGAAATAACTTTTTACGCAAATGATTCAATGAATAATCTTGGATTTTTTATAAGAACGGTTAATAAAGATACCACTAACCCTATTGTGAAAATTAATTCCCCGATTGGTTATGAATTTTTTGGAGCTGTTGCACCTGATTATAATATTACGGTTACTGGCTCTAATTTAAATACTACATGGTTTAATTTCAATGATGGAGAAAATAAAACTCTTAACTCAGATACAGGAACACTTGACCAAACATTATGGGGCAATGAGGGTAATGGTACAGTAATTATTAAATTCTTTGCAAATAATTCCGCGAACAATATTGGCCAAGCAGAAGTACTTGTTTTCAAAGATATTGAAATACCTAGCTCTTCTATATTCTTTATTCCTCACAGCGGTACTAATAATGTCAATATATCAACAACTTTCAATATAACTGCTGATGATGGTATGGGCAGTGGAATTAATCTGATTAGATATAGAATTAATAATTCTATTTGGGTAGATTATATTGGCCAATTTGATTTATCAACCTATCCTTATGGAGATTATTTAATTTCCTATTACTCAATTGATAATGTTGGAAATAGTGAATTACCAAATAGTATTTTAGTCAAATTAATAGATGTAAGTCCTGAAGAACCAGAGGAACCAGAACTCCCTGAAATACCTGGATACAATTTGATCTTTTTACTATCTTTAGTTTCAATTGCTATAATAGGTATTTTAATCAAAAAACGTAAATAATAATTTTTTTTTTTATTTAATAACTTTAAATATAGGTGGTATCAATTTACATGAGTAAATTGATAATAAAATGTATTTGGTTGAAAATATTATAATCAATCTTAAAATTTTCTTCTAGAGTTGAAATACCGTTAACGTCCGTAAATAAAAAGTAAAAGATCAAGGTTTCAAATATTAAACTAAAGATTAGAATAATCAATAAAATTAACTTTGGTTTCATTTTACGTGAAATTAAACTAGTATAAAACTCAAATTTATGTAAAAGCGATTCAAAAAGAAAGAAATAAAAGATAAAAAATTTTAATAAGATCTACTTTCACAAGGCTTGCCGAATCGGTCGTTCCGCTAATCTCCCTTACTTGATCGGGCGGGAATTAGCTTGGAATATAGGACCAATAAATTGCGAATATAAGATAGCATAAGCACGTTGATTAGAAACTACACTTATCATTTCAGACTCTTTATCTGTTGCAGGTCCAATTATAACTTCTTCAGCGTCCCGAGTGACGGCAAAAAATTCTCCTGCTGTAGAGAGTTGTCTGAATTGTATATTACCTAACTGTAGCATTTTCTGGATGATGGTACCATATTGTGTCATGTCCCAATGACTTGTTAAAAGAAATCTCACAGCCTTCTTTTGATAAGCATATTCGCTTATTACCTGCAAAATCTCAGGTATTACATAAGGCATAACTATAATAATCGAGGATTTTACTCTAAAAATGGCATCTTTGATAACAGCAATTAAAGCTTCCTTTCCAATTACCTGCCAAGTAGTAATTTCTGAAATTTCTGGTATTGAACTTGAAGAATTATGGATATCTCTTAATCTACCTTCATTATTTTCAGCTAATTCAGTTGCATCATCAATAGAATTCATAAATTGTAATGTAAAATCAGCTATTGCATCTTTTACATTTTGGGTTGTATCTCGAGTAGTATTTGATAGACTATTTTGTAATGTTTTGGCATTAGCTTCATATTTGGTTTTATGATCTTGAAGCATTTCACTTAAATTTCTGTCTAAATCCGCTGATTCATCTCCCCATAAATTAATTTCTTCAGTAATCTTCTCAGAAGTGTCTCTTTTTCCACCTATGAATTTATCATCTAAATCTCTTATCCAATCTTCTTTTATCTTTTTTACATCAGAATCAAATTCAGTATAATGCTTTAATGAAACCTCCTTATGTTGATTAATTGCTTCATCATATTGCCGATGATGCTGTTTTAATGAACTCTCTAGGGAATCTTTTAATTTTATAGTAGTATCAGAACAATCTTTGACACCGCTCTGAATCGTGGTATCAATTTCTCCTGCCATGTCTGTTGCTAAAGTTTCTAATTGAACATTAATAGTTTCTTGAGCTTTATTATCTAAATCATTAGTTTCTGAAACAACATTATCATTTTCTCTTGTCATAATATCCGTCACGTCAGATTTTAATGTATCAGTCGTTTCTCGAGTATCCTTTATATATGTATCAGAAGTATTGGCAAAATCTTCTTTCATTGGTTCTGTATATTTTAAAACATTTTGTATAGTTGTCTCATGCCTTGCTTTGTATTTCTTCTTCTTCCCAAGCCAAAAGAAACCTTTCTTTGCCATATCAGCTGAAAAGTCAGTAAAACGATTAGCATGTTCTAATAAATTATCTATTAGCGTTAATGTCATATTCTTAAAGTCAGTTGTTTGTTCTGTTAAAGTTCGATGTCTATCTTCAAATGTATTTTTTAACCTGGTTTGAAGTGTGTCTGTTGTATTCTTTAAATGATCGAGATGCTCTTTTAAGAGATTTGAAATCCTCTCTTTCAAGTCGGTTACAATTTTATCCATTCTCTCTAAATATTTCTCAAGAATCTGTTCCATTCTTGGTTTTAGGTCACTCGCTATAGTACTATGGCGGTCTACATGATCGTCCAAATCTTTTTTTAACTCTTTTTCTAATTCATTCACTCGAGTTGTAAAATCACTTAATAGTTCTGAAATTAATTTAGTTAAATTATCTTTTGTAGTAATAACTTCAGTTTCATTTTCTTTAATTCTTGTATCACTAATATTTTTTAAATTAGTATTCAATATATCCATGATGGAATGAAGATTTTCTTCCAAAGTTTTAGAAGTATCAGTAAAGCGATTTCTAGCACTATTAATCCTATCTCTTTTATTATTATTTTTAGTATCAGAATCTTCAAAAAATGATTTGAGTTGAGCATCGACAGCGGAAACAACTTCATCAATACTTTTATCCTGAATCGATTCTAGCTTTTCAAATCTATTAGATTGATCTGCTAGAATATTATCTTTTATCTTCGCAATTTCATCTCGGAAAACTTCAGATTCACCAATATATAATTCAAAAAAAGGTTCTAATGGAATAAATCTGTCTACAATACCGCCAACTTTTTTGAGAAAACCTTTATCAACTAACCAATCGGTGATTTCAACAACTTTTTCATACGTAAGACTCTCATGTTTTTCCATTAATGTTAGATAGACTTCCGAAGTAGTTGCTCTTGGTACTCTCAAGTAGACTAAATAAACGATAATTTGTTCCTCAGTAAACCCATACCGAGTAAAAATCTCTTTGGTAATTTCCTTTAAAGACATAAGTTTTTCTCCAATTTTAAGATAAAGTTTAGTATATAATTTTTACTAATATTTTTTAAATATGAATTCCTTATGATAAATTTTATTATATTTTAAAATCTATAATAATAATTTCAAAATTATTATATTAAAACTTAAGGGTTAGACGACTTAAATTTTTTAGAATAATCGCTATAACGATTTTATATAAAAAATAACGACTGAAATATTAATTGGGAATAATTATTCCTCAATCCTTTTTATATTATATTCTTTTGAATAACTCAAACCAGTTTAGGTTAAAAAAAATGAGAAAAACTAATAAAGTTTTATTCGGAACATTTGTCTTTCTGATGCTATTTACTATTGCTACTTCAATTACCGTTGTTGCTGTTGGACCTCCTGATCAAACAGTAGAAGTTCCTGGAGATACCGTTCAAACTCAATTACAAGCTAATATCCATTATATGTTTCAATTCAGAAATAGAACTCGATTAAGATTTAATGCATGTGTAAATTTAGAATTAAATGCTGAATGTGAAGCATTAAGGATAGGTGAAAAAGAATTTCTTATTGAAATCGAAGGAGAAAATGACTTACAAATGAATATGACATGTACCAGAGAAGAAGAACAACTTGGTTTAATGATGGGTTCGACCCATAGGATTAGAAACAGAAATATGTATAGATTTCAAGAAGGATTTGTCTGTTCACTAGAATGTAATGGTACAATGCTTCAAGCTCGATTAAGAATTCAAGCAACAAATCAGAATAGAGTTGGAAAGTGGGCTTATTACGATGAGTCCAACGAAGAATGGGTCACAGTTCCAACAACCATAGAAGATGGATATTTAACCGCAGAAGTTGATCATTTCTCAACTTGGACAATATTAATTCCAGATTACACTGTTCTAATTGTTGGAATCATCATAGGCATTGTTGCTGCTTTAATAGTTATAGCTTCAGTAATTTATATCAAAAAGCGAAAATAAAATCATTTTTTTTTTAATTTATATTAATATCAATTAAATATATTTTAACGATTAATGTGAGAAAGTATTATTTTTGTAAAAAAAAATCTCAGAAATTAGGTTTTGTAGTACTTTTAGTTATACTTTCATTATTTAATTTTTCAATATCAGTATCAGGTAGAGTAGTAAATGTAGGTGGATTTTCGACAACTGATACAATTTATCCATATGAAACAGTTCAATATAATTTTCTAAACAATATCACTTTTGAAATATCTACTGATTCTTTAATTCAACTTGAAATTGACTATGAAAATCAAATTGAAAATCGGCAGATATATTTTATAGTTAATAACAGTCAATCAGCTTCTCTTAATATCTCATCTAAGATAAGTATGGGAAATTTCGGAATAATGCTACCCCCTCAAGATCCAAAAAAAGGGAATTTTCAATATCGATACAGGTATAGTTGTATTTTTAAAATCAAATCTAATGTGACAATTGATTCTTTAACGATTCAAAGCAAAAAGAAAGCTCAATTTGGATTAGATCCAGATAATTCATATTCTCTAGCTCTATTTAAACCATCTGAAGATTCATGGGAGTTAATAGCAACATCAGATGAAATTAACGGAAGTTCCTATGAAACCTATTTATCTAGTTCAATATTTTCTCTACAGGCAGATACAGATTATTTTATAACCTTCTTTGAAATTACTGAAGCCTTCAATAATTGGATTTGGATTATTATATTAATTATTGGTTCTATAGGAATTGCTTCAATAGCGATTTTAATTTCAAAAAAAGATTATTTCCAATATTTAAAAACTAGAACAGTCCCAATTGAGAAAGGAGCTCATCGTCTGAGCTTGGAAGAGGTATTAGAGAATGAAAATAGGAATAAAATCATCGACCTCATTTTAAAAGAACCAGGAATCCATTTCAATGAACTATTAAGAAGAACTGATATTGCGGCAGGAAATTTAGTTTGGCATTTAGATATTTTAGAGACATATAAAGTGATAGGGAAGAAAAGAATAGGTAAGTTTATCGCTTATTTTCCATACTATCAGAAAAATCCAGTAGATAATATTAATTTAAAATTGAGTAAAAGTAAGCTTACTCTAGAAATATTAGATATGATTGAAAAAGAACCAGGAATCTGGAATAATTTAATAACGAAAAGATTAAAAGTAGACCACAAAACTATCCAATATCATATAGAAAAATTGATATCTCTTAATCTTATAAAATTTAAAAAAGATGGACGTAAGAAAAAAATATATCCTAACTTCGATTCCGAATATTTCCAAGAGAGTAATAGTAATTAAACTAAATTTATATTTATTTTCAAAGAATAAATTATTTGGGTAATCTTATCTATTTTATTAATATAATAACTAATTTTTAAAAAGATACAGCTTTAAATTGAACTTCAATTTAATTTAATTAAATAATTTAAAGTTGAATATTGAAATGATTGAACCAGATATATTTTTAGATTTTATAAAGAGTAGAAGAAGTATTAGAAATTTTCAAGATAAAATGATCTCTGATAATGAAATAAATATGATCCTTGAAGCAGGAAGATGGGCTCCCAGTGCTTCTAATCGTCAACCTTGGGTATTTATTGTTTTAAAAGATAGAGACTTTATCAATAAAATAGCTAAAGTTGCATCATATGGAAAATTTATTAAAGAAGCATCAGTAGTAATAGCTATCATTGGAAAGACAAAGACTAGTCCTAAATGGTACATTATTGATACAACCTTAGTCACAATGAATATGATGTTAATGGCATGGTCTCTAGGCATTGGAACTTGTTGGATCGGTACTATGAATAGAGATAAGGCAAAGCAAATCCTTGAACTAAATAATGATGACTATGTAGCTACAATATTACCTTTTGGTTATATTAGAGGTGATATTCCGGCTCCGACACAGAGGAAATCTTTGAAAGAAATTGTAAAAGAAATTTAAATCTCTTTTATTTTATTGTTTTTAATTTTTTTTAATTTTAAATATGTATAAGAAATAACACCTAACGTTAATATTATACTAGATGATATTATAACGGTATACAAGATCACCTCTTGACCGTCCTTACCGTCCTCAAGATGTTCATAAATGATCTTTTTTATTATAACTGATGCAGATGCAATATTGCCTACTGAGTCATTAGCATAAAAAGTTAGTAGATAAGTACCATTTAATAATTTATTCCATTCAATCGGTTCTATAGTAGTGTTAGATATGAAGCTTACATTTACTATTCCACCATCAATAGAATACCACATAGATTCCAAGTGAATATCTGATATTACCACAGTAAAATTTGGAGCACTAGCATTGAACGTCTCATTTGTAATAGGGAGTAGAATCGAAATGTTTGGAGCAATACTATCTTTTTGAATCGTAATTTCACTACTATCTATAAAACCTAAAGAATCATTAGCATAGAAAGTAATTTTTACATCTCCATCTTCAGCAGAATCCCACACTGTTTGATTAATTTTATCTATAGGCCCAGTATAGCTATAATTTGTCTCTCCTTCGTCAAGACTATACCAAGTAGTATTTAAAGTATACCATGATGGCTTAAGTTTTACTTTATTAACAGAGACATTAAAATCAGGAGAACTTTCTCCAAAAAGCTCGTTATTAATAGGATTATGGATATCTATCATAGCACCTCTTTTAATAATTGTGAAATTATCTATAAGAAAAATTGCGCTATAATCATCTGGCATAGCCCAAGTTTCTAAACTAAGACTAGTTTCTTCGTTAATATCATCTACACTGATTTCGACAACGAGAAAATGATATGTACTATTATAAAATGGTGCATATCCTGGACTTGTGTCACGAGTGTAAAGCGGTGCTCCCGCTCCACCTGTGATAAAATACATTGGATATGAAGGATTCTTAAAGTAAAATGATGAACTATCATCATATTGTTTTAAGCGATTCATAGGATAGCTTCTTTCATAGTAATGATTATGACCAGCAAATATAAGGTCCATATTATATTGTTCAAAAAGGGGAGACCAACTAGCGATTAGATCACTTCGATCAGGTCGAGTACTAATTGAATTAAAAATGGGTTCGTGCATATAAGCAATCTTCCATAAGGTACTATTATCATTATTAGAGTTATTTAATGCTGTTTCTAACCAAGTAGTCTGAACAGAAGGATCCCGATGAGTATTAAGTCCAATAAGATTTACAGGACCAATAGTAAAGTTATAATAATAGGAGTTTAATCCATTTATAGGTAAGGGAATATTATCATACATATAGCCATTATTATATTCATGATTGCCTTCAATATAATAACCTGGCACTTTCTTTGTTAGAAGTTCAGCGTCTTTAAAATATTCATCCCATTCCGTTTGTATTCGACCATCATTGACAATGTCACCAGTATGAATAGAAAATTGAATATCGCTAAAATTTTCTATTATTTTATTTACAACTTCACTCCTTTGCTCTCTTTGTGAACGTGAATCCCCAAATATTAAGAATTTTATTGAAGTTGTATTTCGAGGAGGTAAAGTTGTAAAATTCAATACTTCTCTCTCGTTTGAGGCATCAGAACTTAATTTGTAAAAATACAAGGTTTCAGATTCTAAATTCGCTAGATTAGCACTATAAATATATGTTGAATCAATAATATTCAATGTCGGTACTATAGTTATGTTATCAATCAAAGATTGCTCAGTTGCTAACAAAAGCTTTGGATCAGAAGCTTGACTTGTGGTATACCAAGTAATTACCATTGAATTACTTGAATCATTAACAGCCGATACTCTTATTCCTTGAGGTGTTAAGGGAGCGCTGGATTTAATCCAAGAATCTTTATTTATGTCAGTATCAATTAGATTAAATTTTGGTAAAATAGAGATACTTACCAATATTATTGATATCAATAAAATAAAAATCAAGTATTTGATAAAATTTGATTTTTTATAAATAAATCTCACAATTAGTTATTTTTATATTAATGTTGAATTATACAAGTAAAATTGTATTTTTAAATATGATAATAATTTTATATAATATTCTAGATTTCCAAAAAGATATAGAAATAAAATATTGAGTACTAAATCTAACTGTTTTTCTAAAACAAATTTATAAGGAAATGGTAAGTTCTTCAAGACTCT
This sequence comes from Candidatus Hodarchaeota archaeon, assembly GCA_048887165.1. GTDB lineage: Archaea > Asgardarchaeota > Lokiarchaeia > Sigyniarchaeales > SOKP01 > SOKP01. The sequence continues at coordinate 12,871 of JBHLJZ010000104.1, forward strand.
CGGGCGCTTTAGATAGTTTCATAAAACCTTCTTCGGTAATCAATACTGTATCAGAGTGCCTAAAACCTCCCAACCCTGGAATATAAATTCCAGGTTCAACGCTAATTAACATATTTTCTTCTAATTTGTGCTCATAACCTTCTGCTAAAAAGGGTGCTTCATGACCAGTTATTCCAAGCCCGTGTCCCGTTCGATGTATGATATATCCCCCATACCCTTCATCTGATATGTATTTCCTAACTTTTTTATCCACATCGCCCATGGCAACTCCCGGCTTTAAAAGAGAGTATGCTAATTCTCTCGCTTTAATCATCACTTCAAATGGTTCCTTAGCTTTCTCAGGAATCTCATTTAAAAAGAATGTCCTTTCAATTTCCACTCCATAACCATCCACTTGAGCATAAACAATTGATACATGAGGTCCTCCTTCCTCCATAGGAGCGAAAATTTTTGGAATAATATGAGGATCATGTGAAATCGAAGGAGGCCACACTGCTGCTGTTGTTTTACACACAATAAAATTAGCTTCGGGTATATCCTGAATTATTTTGGAGGTCATTAATCCTGTTATTTTTTGATAGATTGCGAATTCTGGAACTCCAGGACGACAGATTTTGAGTAATTCCTTATGGCCTTTATTAATAACTTTACATGCATGAACAGATCTGCCAATTTCATAATCAGTTTTTATAATTCGGATTTCATCTATAATGTCAGTAACAACTTTTTTACCAGGTGTCTTTTCTGCAATACCTGTGGGCATAGCGGATTCAATTCCAACCGATTTCTCTTTAGAAATTAAATTTTGATATTTATCATACCAATTTTCACCCTTAGGTGCTGGAAATTCATAGTAGTT
>JBHLJZ010000105.1:0-13581 GCA_048887165.1 Candidatus Hodarchaeota archaeon
GGTTCAACTATCACATATAATTGGGGTTATAATTATGATGATATAATATTCTATGTTCCAGAAATAAATAGATCAGCTGTCAATGAGTTTGAGTGGGGCTTTAATTATAGCGATCCAGGTACTTATGCTGAGGGTTCACATCATATAGGGAATGTAACTTATTTTTCGTATGAATATACTCTTGATATTGATTTGTCAGCTGGAGAAGCTACCCTTTATCAAGATTATGAATTGGGCGAAATTGGAGCAATGGCTTATAGAGACCATCAAAGTGATCCATGGGCAATGGCAGATTATGATGATCATTGGGTTACTGAAAATTTCTCTTTGTGCTTGGGAACGTGGAGTTTTATATATGCAGATCAAGATTGGGCATTAACTACTCCTTTTGGTTCAATTACGAGGGAGAATCATACTACTGGCTTGAATGAAGTTGTGACAACTTTGGGAGGATTACATGCATTTGATTTTAAATTTAGCCGTAAGCCTGAATATCAAATTGCTAATGCAACTGAAATAACTTTCGATACCCATAATGTTTCATATCAAACTATGGATGTATCGACCGATGCTGAGTTTATTGACTTTGTTTCAGGGATGACAGATTTAGTTGGAGAGTTTGGAAGATTGGTTTGCGCTTATGTAATAAACCAGACAAATCAATTCACTTATGGTATTCCTATGGAAGAAGCATATAATGAGACTGATCCACAAAACATGGCCGCATTTTTTGTAACTTGTTATCCTGAATATGGAGAGTATCGAGGTGGAAGCTTGATACACGATCCTGTTTTTACAGCATATTTCACCCCAAAAGGTGCGATTCCAGGATATTTCACTGCAATTCTATGCTTCTCAGTGTTTTTAGGTGTATGTATTGTTTTAATTTCAAAAAAGAAATTTAAAGTAATCAAATATTAATTTAAATTCTTTTTTTTCTTTTTATCTTTTACTTAATTGACGGACAAAGCTCTAGTTTTTCTTCTTCCAGAATTTAGGAATTAGGGCACCAGTTTCTTTTTTATACTGTAAATACTTATCTCCAAATCTTTTTATTAAATCCTTCTCTTCATAATGGATTACAATAGGTATAATAATAATCATCAAAAAAATTAACCAAATTAAGAGAAATAAAGAATTTATAATCATTGATAGAACAAAAAAAAGTGGAACTGAACCAAAGATCTGGGGATGTCTAATATAATTATAAATTCCTTGATACATTTCAGTGTCTTTAGAAGTCTTTACTGTTTCCGTTCCCGCATCCTTGACTGCTTTAACTATAAGAAAAACACAAAAAAATGCAATTGGAATTGAAATTAATAACAATATAGAATAATTATCTAAAATCTTCCAATTTAGAATTGGAATTGGAAACCAAATCCAAAGAATTATATTTAGAATTAAAACAAGCCATAAAATGTCAGAAATTAATCTTAAAGTATTAGATTGGCGCCATGCTTTTTCACCGATTTTCTCTTCTCTAGTATTTGGCATTGAACTCAAAATGTAAAAGAAGAAGCAGAGAAAAGCACATAGGTTAAGAAGAATGAAATTAATTAATCCAATTAATTCAGCAAGACTCATAACTATACCATCAATAATTTTTTCAATTAATGTTTTGTATTATATTTCACTTTTGTAAAGACTTTCGTTTGGCACAATACTCATCATAATTAAGTCATCTCTTATTTCCCATCCCAATCTCTGATAAAACTCAACTACTCTTTTATTATATTTTTCAATAAATAAATGTATTTTGTGTATATTCAGTTCACGAAATTTATTCATTAATTTATCCATGATTAATCTTCCATAGCCTCTATTTTGATACTCAGGGTCTACAGCTAGATGATGGACATACCCTCTTCTTCCATCAAATGCGCCCATTACTACTGCTACCACTCTTTTTTTTAATTTCCCAATTAAAAAAAGTTCTTGATTTTGATTGAGCATTTTCTCAATTTCTCCTTTCGTATCGGATGACCCAACACTGACGCCTGCTTTTTTCCAAATATTAACTATATCATCATAGAATTCCATTGTAAATGTTTTGATTTCCATTTTATTTCAATCCTCTATTCAAATAAAAAAATCTAATGATAAGTTTTGAATTTTTTTTCTAGTTTCGACTTTATTCTCAATAATTTTTTTTATATAGTTCGAAATTTCTTTTCTTTTATTAATATCTGATGGAATAGGTAACCTTACATCCATTATTCTATTTCCAATGGTAGCTATAGTTCCTTGAATAAAAGTTATAGCTTGAATTTGTCTTTGAACTATATCTAAATTTAATAAATATAAGATCAGAAAAGGATCAATACTTATTTTGTTTTTAAGGATCTTTATTTGATAAATATGACTTTGGATAATTATCTTAGTATCTAATTCTGTTATGAAAGCTGTTTTACCTATTAAATTTGGTCCACCATCCTTTACTAAAAGAATATCCCCTACTTCAACATTTTGTTTATCCTTATACTGTTTATATACTTCTTCAGAAGTTTTTTTGTTGGAATTCAAATTTACATCCCAATTATTTAATTCGCTGGTACGAATAAAAGGAACCTCACCTAAACCATAAACTTGAGAACCAATCTCATCTCCCCGAGGAAGATATCCATTATTTTTAGTATAGATTATTCTTTGGTTTATTAAATCCTTAATAGATTTTAACTCGTAATTTTTGTCCTTAGATAATTTTTTTAAAGTCTTTTCAACGCCAGTATAGTAATTAGGAATGAAAATTTTATTTTTAACCTGAGAAAACTCCATTTTAAAAACTTTCTGTTCTTTTGAGTAATTAAATAGCTCAGCTTCTTTTAACTTTTGATGCAAATTAGTAAGATCGTCATTAATTATAGGTTTTCCATTTAAATCTAATTTTCTACTTCCATCTTTATTTAATTTATATAAAACTTTTCCATCTTTGTTATGACCTACGTTATCTACTATAGCAAAATCAAAAAGGTAATTATCTGGTACATCATTTAATTTTTGAAAAAACAAAATACTAGTTTTATTGCAAGTGTATGGTTGAAAAGTGTTTTGATCTAAAGAGATAATTCCAAGAATTTTACCCTTTCTCTGTAAAAATTCCCAAATATATCTGTCTGTGGGATTACCAAATATGCCTTCAGGGAGAACTATTCCTAACTTTCCACCGTCCTTAAGTAATTGAACGCATCTTTCAATAAATAAAATTTGGGGCGGTTGTTGTTTTACTAGTTTTTCTTGTTTTTCCCATTTACTATTATAGAGATTTTTCCAAATGTGACCCAACTCATAATGTTTTAAGAGGTTTCTATCATTTATTGGAATCTTCGCTCCAAATGGTGGATTAGTTAAAATATAATCAAAGGTATTATTCTTAATAATATTTTTAGTCATTTTGCGATAATTGTTAGAATCTAATGAGTCGTCACAGAAAATCTTAGATTTTCCTCCACTTAAAATATCTAAATATAATTTCGCTATTTTTGCGAGAAACAAATCTTTATCGATACCATATAAATTAGAAATAATGCTAATTTTTATTTTCTCAATCTGGTCATCCTGAAATCTCTCTTCATTATATAGTTTCCTCCATAACAAATCTTTAGTCTCAAGTAAGAAGCCCCCATGTCCGCAAGCTGGATCGAGTATTTTAGAATTAATCCCTGGATTCAAATAATTCGCCATAAACGCTATAACATTGGGAGGTGTGAAAAATTGTCCTCCTTCCTCTTTTAAAATTTTACTTACAAAAATTTCAAACGCATCACTTAGAATGTCCTTTGAAGATTTTAAGAGAGAAATATTTTGTAATTCCATCACAATTAAATAAACTAATTCTTTATTGAGACTAATTTGCTCATTATTATCAATAATATCTTCATATTTTCTCTTAACATGTTCATTAAAGAAAATTTGAAGCCTTTCTAATAAGTCCATGTCTGTCTCTCCTTCTTTAATTGCGAAATCTAAATATTCGTCAGGTTCTTTATTTATTTCATCTACTAATTTACATAGTAATAAATTAACAATTTCTTTCGCACGAGTACGCGTATCAGTATCTAAATATTTCAATTTGCCATATAGATGTTGATTAATTGAAGTAAAAGTCTTTTTTAGATTAGGAGAAATTTCTAGATCTTTTTTTTTCAACAGATTAACCACAAATTAAATTTGTATAATATCCTATTAGTCTTTCTTTATTTATTTAATATCTAATCTTGATATTGTACAATTTAGACAAATTAATAAAAATAGCATAACCTTTAAATCATTGCCTAAGTTAATAATCCTTAGCAAATAATTGATTATTGGCTAAAAAGAAAACAAAACTTCGATGTAAGAAGAAGAAAAGAAATATAAAGAAAAAATAAAGCAGAATTCAAATAAAAGGAAAAGTAAACCGCAGGTGAAATTTTTTTGGCGAAAAAGGACGATTCAAAAGTATTTATTGGTAGAAAGAAGTCAATGAGCTATGTAATGGCGGCAATGGTTGTTCTAAATGAGAAACCAGTCAAGATTCTCGCTCGTGGAAGGTCTATCTCACGTGCTGTTGATGTAGCAGAAATTCTTATAAACAAATTCGTAAAAGGCAGTAGCTATGGCGAAATAACTATTGATACTGAAACTGTTACCAATAAAGATGGAACAGATACCAATGTTTCATCTATAGAGATTGAAATTCTACCACCAAAAAAAAAATAAATAGATAAATATCAGGAGAAAATCTGGAGACTTTCTCGCTTCTTTTTTTTTATTTTTAACTATTTTTGATTTTATGGCTATTTTCACTCAAATTCATATTGATCATAATCAGTTATGGGTTTATAACCTACTTTTTGATAAACATTATTTGAGGTTGGATTCATTAAATCTGTAAATAGAAAGCAATATTTATTGCCTTCATCTAAAAGATGTTTACTTAGATGGGCTACTAACTCTGTAGCATATCCTCGTCTTCTATAATTTGGAGGCGTATAAACAAGGTTGACAAGGTTACCATTTGGAGTCTTTCCAGCTTTTCTTGCCATAGAAACAGGCTTACCATTATAAATTAATAAAAAAATTCTGCCTTCTTCTATATCTTTTTTATTACGTTCTAAACTTTTTTCAATAGAATCTTCTTTTTCATGAGGGAGTGCTTCAGTAATAAATTCACGAGCCCACTTAAGAATTAAATCTTCATGAGTCTTATCGGCTATAATATATTCCCGATTACCTAAAGCTCCTTTAGAAACTTTTTCCAATTTATAAATCCTTTCATTCATTACTATTTTATAGGATAAATCCTTTTTCTTACACCATTCATCAGCAAATCTTTTCGCTATTTCTTTACATCCAAATAATCCAGGAATTTCGATTCCCTTTTTAATAAATTCTTCTATTAAAAAATCAACAATGTTTAGGTTATCTGTATATGATAATATGGGATTAAATGGAGGAGTTCTAATTAGTACCAACTTTATATTTTCATCTTTTGCTACAGTAACCATATCAGGTTTCTCTGTTCCATATCTATTAGGAGATTCTATCAATGTGTTTAAAATTGCTAAAATAATATTATTTTCTGCTTCATGCTGGACTAAAAACGGATAGACTAGAGTATAAAAACTTTTAATATCCTCATGAAATTCTACCTTCATTATCTCCTAACCTTTAATTCTTCCAATCTTTTCTGAAAATTCTCAATATCATTATTTGAAATTGTATCATTATTGACATTTTTGATTAAATTAAAAAAGTCTTTTATTAATGGATGCTCTACTATAACGCATGTTTGATTTAAGGTATTTACATTATAAATTAGAGCAGATTCTATAATCTCACCCATCCCTAGTATATCCCTGAATAATAATTCATTATCATCTGTGTATGATAAAACCACAATATCTTCCAATATCTGAGAACCATCGTTTTGCTTTATAATTTTAAATTCACACATTGCCCATTAATCACCATTTTAGTAATTACTGTCTCTTTAAATTTAATTACATTTAATAAAACTAAATTTTTTAAAACACTCTTAATAAAATAAAATATATTAATAATTATAAAATACATTAAGTTAAAACTTAAACTGAGAAGATTTTAATGGCAAGACCGTACCAAAAAGCTAATATACCCGGACCAGAAATGGGTACTGCTGTTTTCGATCCAAAAGTGATGGCAAACATTCTTAACGCAGATAAGAAAAAAGTATTTGTCATTGGTGCGGAGTCACTTAACTGGGAACTCGACGGCAAAAAAGTCGCTGACTATTTCATTGAAGTTGCTAAGAAATTAGACTGTCACGTTATTTCTACGGGACACACTTATAAATATTTAAAAGATCATATTCCAGAAAATAAATTATGGGATATGTCCCTCATTAATATCACCGGTAGATTAGTTGATAAAGATTGGAAAGGATTGGATGGTAAAGGACAATATGGAATGGCAATCTTTGGAGGACATCTTGTTTATTATGTAAGTCAGACGCTTAGTAGGTTAAAGAATTTTCAAAATCATGTAAGGACTATTGAACTAGACAAATATTCGCATCCTAATGCAAGATTTAGTCTTCCAAATTTAAGTGATGACGATTGGAAAGAATTTTTAGAACAATTAATTGAGAATTTATAATTAATAAAAAAAATATCAAAAAAGAGGAAAAATAGAGGAGGTTAAATATATGAGTTTTTCCGATATGCCTGTGGACGTTGGTCCTGTTTATGAAGGTGAACGTATTAGAGGGAATCAAATGTATGTGGAGCTTGGTGGTCCTAAAATTGAGAAACATTTTGAATTAGTTAGGGTTAAACCTGCTAAGGAAATAAAAGATGGTCAAGTAATTCTTCATGGACCTGATATCAAGGATATGGAAGAAGGCTCTCGACACCCTATAGGAATTTTAGTAGAGGTTGCAGGTCCACAATTAGAAGAAGATTTAGAAGCAGTTTTTGAAAGAAGAGTTCACGAATTTTGCAATTTTGTTAATGGAATTATGCACTTAAATCAACGATATACTAACTGGATGCGAATCTCTAAATCAGCGGTAGAAAAAGGTTTTAATTCATTTGATATGTTAGGAACTATTATTATTAGATTATATAAAGCAGAACTTCCAATTATAGAACAAGCACAAGTCACATTTTACACTGATCCGAAAGCAATTGAAAAACCATTCGATATGGCAATAGAAGTATATAATAAACGAGATGAGAGAGCACGAACAATTCATGATGAAGACGTTGATATGTTTTATGGATGTGTTCTTTGCCAATCATTCGCACCCACTCATGCATGTTGTATAACGCCTGATCGAACCTCTCTTTGCGGTTCTATCAATTGGTTTGATGCTCGTGCAGCAGCGAAAGTAGATCCAAAAGGACCATTATTTGAAGTTCCTCCAGGAGAATGCCTTAACGAAGAGGCAGGAGAATTTTCTGGAATAAATGAAATGATAAAAAAGCGTTCTCTAGGAGAGATTCAAAGAATTTACCTTTATTCTGGAATGGAATATCCTCATACTTCATGTGGGTGCTTTGAGGCGATTGATTTCTTTATTCCTGAAGTAAATGGTCATGGAATAGTAGACAGAAATTATGATGCAACTGCGATAAATGGCTTACCTTTCTCAGCCATGGCTAACCAAACTGGAGGTGGGAAACAAATGCCCGGATTCAATGGTGTAAGTATTCAGTATATTGTTTCACCAAAATATCAAAAATATGATGGTGGAATTAATACTATTGTATGGATGCCGAAAGCTGTAAAAGATCGGGTCGGAGAATTACTCCCGCAAGATTTATTACCAAAAATTGCTACTGAAGAAGATGTTCAAGATATTAATGAGCTAAAAGATTTTCTAAAAGAAAAGGGCCACCCTGTTGTGGAGACTTGGGCTGCATTAGAAGCTGAAGAGGAAGAAGAGGAAGAAGAGTACGAAGCTGAAGGTGCTATGGTTCCAATGGGAACTGTCGGAATGACCATCCCTGGGGTAGGTGGTGCTGGCGGGTTCAAGATTATATTACATAATTGTAAAATACATGCTGAATCGATTATAATTAAGAAGATTGAGCCTAAAGGCAGAAAGAAAAAATAAGCATAACAACTTTTTATTTTTTAATTTTTATATTTAATTCTATATGAAAGGCAAGCACGCTTTTTTAATAATTTGAAATTTTAAGAATATTTTATTTTTTGCTATCTCTTCTTATAGCAGCCATTCTACTGAAGGAAGATAAGTGTTTAAGACCACTAACTTTAATTTTACGTGCCAGAACTTTCATTCTTATACCCCGACTTGAGAGTTTTCCATCACCTATATCTTTAAAAGTCTGCCTTGCAGTTTCCATAAGGCTATCCCAACCCAGTGTTTCTTTTTCTATATTTTCTTTCGGAGAGTTTTTTATACCTTCAACTGCTACTATACCTTTATTAACTTTAATTAAAGCGGCATATTCTCCATCACTTGGATTTAAAAGTATTTTAAAAGTATCATCTTTAAACTGCTCTTTAAATATCTCATTATCATTCAATGCTTCATAATTTTCTCTAATAGATTTTACAAATTCATTTTCAATACCCATTTCCATTTCAGACATTTACCTTCGACCTTTATTTTGGAAGTGAATTCTATTCACATATCATAAATAGGATAATTCATTATTTAAACTTTTGACATTTTTGTAACTATTATATCAGAAAGAAGTAAGAGAGTCACGGAAATTATTTATTTCCATAGTAAAGTTTTATTATTCTAATATGTTAATGTAAAGTTATAATTTAATAAAAAATTCTAAATCAAAATTTATTAAGAATTAGGGGATTGTGATACGTAATGGGAAGAGGTGGATTAATTTTAGGGTTGATTGCATTACTCTTAGGTGCTAGTGGTTTAGGTATCGGGCTTATAACATGGATAGATCAAGGGAAAACAGATTTTTGGTATGATTACAAAGGAGTCGAATATTACCCTCCTGCATATAATTATTATACCGTTCCTGATTTGTATGTAATCGTTGAACTGAATGCTCCTGCTACGGTCCACATAATATTTAGTACGAGCACGAGAATACTTCCAGATCCAGGAAGTTTTGCTGACATACTTTTCTATTTTTGGATTAATGAAGAACGATTATTAAATCCATATACTCGTGCTGGACCTTATCAAGGAGATGCTACATATCAATACTATCCTGTTATATTGCAGCATTCTCTAACATTATCAGCAGGAACTCACAATATAAGTATAGTGGTATTTTCTGAGACACCAGGTAACTTGATTAGACAAAGTGCTATTGCTGTAACTCGTTATTAATTTATAAAATCTAATTTTATTTTTTTTTTATTAGATGTTAATATTAATCTTTAATTGATATAATTAGATTTTATGTTTTTTAACCTTTGAATAATATTCCAATCCTTTACTAATTTTACAACACTTTTTGGGAGAAAATGTTCCCAAGGTTTATTATTAACCATTGCCTCCCTGATATCACTTCCGCTAAGTCCCTTTTTTTCCAATGGAACTTCCCATAATACATGAACCTTCAGCCCTAGATCTTCAAAATAACTTTTTTTTTGCCTACCCCAGTCATCATAAATAGAGAGGAAAAAAATTTCATCCATAGGTACATAATGTTTTAGAAGCTCTGGAATATTAATCGGAAAGGGCACTATTGAGAATTCCGATAATTTCAGATTTTGTTCAAGAAGTGCTTCCCTTATCATTACATATCGCTCATAATAAGTCAAAGGGTTCGCTAAAGGTGTACTTCTGTGTGGATTAGAATCATGATTTTTTGTTAAAGAGGGATCGGGATTAGTAATACCGACTATCAAGTGTTCGCAACGTTTCTTACCTGCCATGAGGAATTTTATATGATCATTATGTAGTATTTGAAATCTTCCATGAATTACTCCTATCTTATAAATAGGTTTTTGTTTAGGCATCGATTAAACTTGATATTTTTGAAGTTGTAGTAAGGCAAATAATTCAAACAAGATTAATAATTTTGCGATTGAGAAAACTTCACTTATTTAATGGACTTCCAGTGCTTAAAACTTGAATTAAATTTCTAATATATAACTTATTTTAAAAATTAAAACATAGCTGAAAATGTCAAATATAAACAGATTTAAAATAAAATTCGGTGATAGATCATATCATACAAATAAAAAAAATAATCTGGTACGCTTTATTCATGCTAGTGATATCCATCTTGGTAGTCATCAATATCGCAGTGATTTCAGATCTAACGATTTTATTCGGGCATTTGAGGAAATATTAATTCATGGAATCTCAAATAGGGCCGACTTTATACTATTATGTGGTGATGTATTTACTTCATTAGAAATGCTCCCTGGAAATTTAACAAATATTGTTAAAATCTTAACTGATTTTAATGAATACACAAATCGTTCTATTTTATTGATAGCAATAGAAGGCAATCATGATATTCGTAAATTTTCTCGAGGAGTAAGATTCGAAAAACGAGGACAATCATGGCTAAAATTATTATCGAGCTTAGGTTTATTACTTCTTCTTGATGTGGATATAGAGGCTCCTTATGAGAAGCTATTTGAACCATATAATTTTAGCACGAATAAAGGAGGAATGATTCGAATAAAAAACGTCGTGATATACGGCACAAGATATCTTGGAGAAAGACCAACTTCACAACTATGTAAGATAAGAAAGGCAATAAAAAAGTGCGATGGTTCATATAATATTCTCCTACAACATTTTGGAATAGAAGGCCAAATGGAGAATGTGCCTGGGGTAAACTTAATGGATATACAGTCCTTAAGGCATCGTGTTGATTATTTAGCATTAGGACATTTTCACAAACAATTTATTCTTGAAGATTGGATATATAATCCAGGGTCTTCAGAAGCAGTATGTTCAATTGATAATTCATTCAAGCGAGGTATTTTTTTAGTAGAACTATCAGAAGAGTGTGGCAATTTCATTAAAAATGTTAAAATAATTCGGTTAGTTAATCGAAATTATATCTGGAAAACGCTTCACTTCAATTTTGAAATTAGGAATAAAATGGATTTTGAAGAACTCATAATTACAAAACTCAAAGCTTCATTGACTCATTTGAATTATCAAATAAATCCATCTAATCCTAAAATTCCAACGTTATATTTAATTTTAAAAGGAAAAAAGCCTTCGAATTCGTTTAAAATATCCGAAAAAGATTTGAGAAAAAAATTGTGTGAGATTTTACCTATTGTAGACGTTAAAATATATCAAAAATTTGGAAATTCACTAAGAACATTAGATAATTATTTACTAGAACAAAAATCTTTAGTTTAATTATTTGTATTAAATTTTTTTAATCTTTATTAGGTAGTTGAATAGAAATTGTTATTATGAATATTAATTTAAGAATAAAAAATAATAAATTCTTTGCCATCGTCTCAATTTTTTTCTTAGTATGGACTGTCTTTCTAATAATAATTTTGATTATAGGAGAGAAAAATATAAGATTCTATGATGCTCTTGGACAAGTTGATGTTTCTTCGAACTATTCAATTAAATTTCCAATATTGAGATATATAATAGAACCCTTTGCATCAATTGCATTCATTTTAGAGTATGAATACACATGGATGTTCTTATTTTTAATTTTCTATCCAATTCTGAGGGGATTTTATTTGTTTTTAAAGAAGAGGGGAAAATTTAATTCAGAGAAGTATAGATATATTACCTACCCCTTAGTCGATATTATTTCGTTCTGTTTTAAAGTTCTAACTTTGACTGTTTTAGTAGTTGGATTAATTGTTCTTATTGGTTTCTTAATACAAGGCTATTTCTTTGCTAGTAGATATTTTATGATTCCACTCCAGATCGGAATACATTTAAGCATGATTCTTATTGCTATTAAGGTAGGTTATACTCTACTTAAATTATTTCATCCAAATTTAAAGCTTCATTTTTCTAAAAAGATATCAAAGCAAAATAAGAAAGTTAAAAGAAGATCTCAATCTGTAAAGCAAGAAATCGTTCTTTATATCGGAATAGGTGCTCTCCTGCTTGGTTCTAATATTGTCTTAATTTCAAGTGCTTTTCCTCCAACTAAAATAGTCCCAATTGTTCCACTTGAAAATGATGAATTCTTAGTCGATCTGCATGTTCATACGATAATGAGTGATGGTTACCTAACTGTTGAAGAAAGGGTACACTGGTACATGCAACTGGGAATATCAATAGCTGCTTTCTCAGACCATGATAACATTAGAGGCGCTACATTAGCTCAGGCTTATGTAGCAGAGAATAACTTAGACTTAGTTGTTTTAATGGCAGAAGAATGGACGCAAAATGCTAACAATCCAGGAGAAATCCATATGAACTATTACGGAATAGCAGAAGAGATCGTGCCTTTAGAATCTTATACTCCCGGCGGTCCAGTAGCGATGAATGCCTCTGATACGATAAGTTATGTAAAAGCTAATGGTGGTTATATCACAGTTAATCATTATAATTATCGTCCTAACCCTAACGGAGGATACGGTGTTCCTTATAATGTTACACAGTTAAGAGATTGGGGTGTTGATGGTTTTGAAATTGCAAATAGTGGAAGTTATAGCGGAAAATATGAAGATCTCCGCGATTTTTGCATGGCTAATAATTTGATATGTATGGGAGGTTCCGATATTCATATCAATGAAGATTTAAACACGTTTGTTAAACTAAAATTAGCTGATCCAACAAATCTAACTTTCACTAACATTTTTGAAACTCTAAAAAACAATACACATGAAGTTATTGCGATTGAATTCAATCCTAAGATAATTGATTTTCCAGGAGATTTGAATGATTTTGGGTTTTATGTTTTAGAGGATTTTATTAATTATATCTTTAATATAGACATGTTTCAAGCACTTTCTTGGTTAATTTGGTCAGCGTTAATTTATATTATTTTTTTTCTAGCCTACAGAAAGTTAAAGCGAGTGGATTTAAAATTTCTAAAAAATAAAATTCTCTAATTTTTTTATTTTAAGTAATAGAAATTTAAGAGATAAAAATTATCCTAAAATAAGTTTAAATATAATATCCAGTCTTATCTTCATCTATTCTGTCTTTATCATCGTCCTTATCGTCATCATCGCCCTTTAAGAACTTTTTTGTCAAGTATTTAAGGATTTCTTCAGGATCTGCGTTTGGATCTATATCTAGGTCACTCATATTTATTCCAATGATACCCCCTTTTTTGAATGGCATTACTTTAGCACGCCTTTCTTTTTCAATTCTTTCTTGTCTTCTTTGATAGCTAATTAATTCCTTTCTCATTAATTCTCTTAATTCATCAGCTACTAACTCATCTAATTCAGTAGGTTTAAAGGTTAAAAGTAATTCACTTCCGTATAATCTTGTTACCTTCTTTACTGCTTTCTGTTTTTTGAATTCAGGAATTTGTTCAATAGACTTTAATCCTAATAATTTAATGATGTTCAACCAATCAAGTTGATAAGACCAAACTTCATTATCTGACATGTTGAATACAAATTAATTTTTTCAATTAAAATAGTTTACGTAAATAAAAAAAATCTATCTTTTCAAATAAATCAAATAAATTGAACCATATAAAT
>JBHLJZ010000106.1:0-13513 GCA_048887165.1 Candidatus Hodarchaeota archaeon
AGAATCTTTTTCAATTCAGAATCAGGAATCGGTTTTTTTGAAAACATCCATCTCGAACTCCTCCTAAATTTAACTAATTCTTCAAATTCCATTAAACATCACGATAATAATATATGAATTTGTTTTTTCATTTAATATTTAATACTATCTAAATGTTTATCTAATTAGAAACTTAATTGACGAAACAAAAAGTTATTTTAATAACAACTATGTAATTTAATTTATAATAAACTTCAAGATGTTAATTCCAAAAAAAGTGAATAAAAAATGATTAATGGTAAGATTCTAAATGAATTAGAGAAAATAGTAGGCGATAAATATGTTTCTGATACACCAGAAATAACTTATTTATATCATTATGACTTTATCACCGCGGAACCTGAGGGCAAATGTGATGTAGCAATTATGCCAAATTCTGCAGAAGAAGTTCAGGAAATAGTTAAACTTGCCAATAAAAATAAGATACCAGTCGTTCCTTGGGTTTCAGGATTGAATTTTGGATCTATTGCTACTCCCAGAAAAGGAGGGATCGTAATGGATCTAAGGAGAATGAACCGCGTTTTAGAAGTAAATGAGGATGATATGTATGCAGTTGTAGAAGGAGGAATAACGTGGGCAGATTTAAGAGGATATATTGATAAGCATCATCCAGATTATAGAGCTGGAATAGCTTGGTCACCTCCAGGTACGGGGGCAGTCGCATCGTGTTTATGTTACGGAATGTTCGATTTAGGTATGATAGGAGGGACAGGAGCAGAATTCATAAATGGGTTAGAAGTTGTTTTAGGAACAGGAGAACTAATACGTGCGGGGTCATGTAGTCTATCTAATTATTGGTATGGCCGACAACCTTTACCAGATTTATCTGGATTATTTATCGGATGGGAGGGAAGTACAGGGATAGTTACAAAAGCAGCCCTTAAATTATGGCCTAAATTGCCATATAGAACAGATTTTGCTATTATCACTCAAACAGTCGATATAGGAGTGACTATGATGTTAAAGCTTGCAAAAGCAGGATTAGGGATTGTAGATATGTGTTCCTTAAACTTAGGCTGGACACAATCTCTAATGGGATTCGAACAGAAAAATGTAGCAAAAGATCCTGTAGAATTGGGGTTACCTGACTTCTTAGTACTAGTAACAACACAAGCTTATACAGAAAAACAACATGAAGCACAATGCGAAGCAATAAGAATGATTTGTAAAGAATTTGAAATAGAACCTTTAACTGCGGAAGAACAAATAAACAATTTTCCAGAAAATATGATTGGAATATTAAAGCATCTAACTCCATCAACGGGCAGGGGAGCACCTGTCCAATTCTGGGGTATATGGGATTTCACGAGGGGAGGGGGAGGTCAGTGGATTGGCTCATATTGTTCAACAAGAGATATAATCGAATACTATCATCTATCTCGAAAAATTTGCCTTAAATATGATAGACCTCCGCAATTTTATAGTAGAATTTTATTTGGAGGACATTATTGTGTGGCTCGTATAAACGTGAATTTTAATAAAGATGATCCTGAAGATATAGAAAAGGCGAGAAAATGTCTTTATGAAATTCATGATGTGGTTCAAAAACTAGATGGTGTGGTTATGTATAAACCTCCTCTTTGGGCTGTTGATTACTATAAAAAGAAAACATTACCAGCTACGAATAATTTGATTCAAAAAATAAAAACTTTATTGGATCCCAATGATATTATGAATCCGGGCCAAGGGATTAGAGGTGAATAATATGCAAGGAAAAAAGAAATTTATGGAAGGTAAGGGAATTACTGAGATTACAACAGCCGCCAATAAGAAGGAACTTGAAAGATATAAAGATTTTAAATATTATGAAGACATTTTTTACCAATGCGGTAAATGTGGAACTTGTAGAACTGCTTATCAAGAGGAATTTATGTCAAAAGTTTGTCCTTCTGGAGAATTTGGAAAATTTGAGGCATACTATTTAGGTGGAAAAAATCTACTTTCTTGGGCAGTGAATACCGGGAAACTTGAGTGGACTGAAAATCTCATAAAAATATTCTATCAATGTTCTCTTTGTTTAGCATGTACTCAACAGTGTCAGATTCCTGAGATTCATCATTATGCAGGGGAATGGTTGATAGCGATGAGAGAAGAGGCAGTTAAAAGAGATCTTGGTCCAATGTTGGAACATAAAAAGTATACTGATCATGTAATGAATAATTATAACCCATATATGGAAAAACATGAAGATCGCTTAAAATGGATGCCATCACAACTAAAAAATTCTTTAGATTCCAATATTGCTTATTTTGTTGGTTGTACCTCAAGTTATCGTGAGCGAGAAATTGCTATTTCAACAGCGGAAATTTTAAATGCATTAGGGATTGAATTTAGAGTTTTTAAAGAGGAAGTTTGTTGTGGATCTCCAGTATATATGACAGGACAAGCAGAAAAAGCATTGAAGATTGCCGAAAATAATATAAATACATTCAAAGATGCAGGTATTCAAAAAATTATTACATCTTGTGCTGGTTGCTATCGAATGTTAAAAGAAACGTATCCCAATAAATTTAGCCTTAAGCATGAATTTGAGGTACTTCATTTACCTGAATTCTTATTGAATAAACTGGAGAATAATGAATTTGTATTCAAAAATGAACTAAACTTAAAGGTAACTTATCATGATCCGTGTCATTTAGGACGCCATATGGGAGTTTATGAGCCTCCCAGAGAATTATTAAAGAAAATTCCTGGAATTAAACTAGTAGAAATGGTACGAAATAGATATAATGCTTGGTGCTGTGGTTCTGGTGGAGGAGTTAGATCAGCATTCAAAAATCTTTCTGAATTTGCAGCTGATGAGAGAATTAGAGAGGCAAAAGAAACTCATGCAGAAGCAATCGTCTCCGCTTGCCCTTTCTGTGCCAATCAATTTAAGGCTAATGTCAATAATTCTCTTCAAGTTTTCGATATTGCTGAATTGGTTAAAAAGGCATTATAAAAATATTAATTTTCTACTTTTTTTATTATTTTTATAGATTGAATTTAATAATAATTAAGTATTATTAAAGCAAAATTTTCACCGAATTGTATGCAAGATAAAGTTATACTTAAAGAACTACACAATTTTTTCATTAAGGAAAGAAACAATGGGAAAAAATTAAGAATTTATCAATCTCCAACGGATATGATAAATTTTTTTAAGAAATTCAACATCAGCGTTGAATTGGACAGAAATAAGGAAATTATTTTACAAGAAGATACTGAACTTGAGCTTGGAGGGATTAATAGAAATTCCTTTTCCATAATTTACATCGTAGATGATTCAAAACTAATTAAAGATGGAAATATAACATTATTAGGTCCCGAAATAAATGAAATTCAAGAATCTAGCGTTGATTTTGGAATTTTTATTTTAATAGCGCCTAATGAAAGTCCTGCTAAAGAAATTGACAAATTCAACCATCTTAATTTCGTATCAAATAGTATTGAAGGATTTATGATAAGAACTATACCAAGAAGATTTTGGTGTAGAATTAATTCTCAAGTAATAAAAAGAAAAATCTCTTTCGAATTTTTAGGAAATGCGATCATATATTTATACAAACAAAAATTTGGTAATATAATCAAATCAATCGAGATTTTTATTATTAATTCTTATCCAAATTCGATTAAAGATTTCATTAAGTTATCCTCAGATATTACTGAAAGATCCAGAGAACGTTGGAAAAATAAGATTGAAGAATGGAAAAAAAGAATTGATTGTGACTATGACTGGGCATGTAAAATATGCCCTTATCAGGAAGAATGTTATGATATCAAAAAGATATTAAGTACAAGAAACAAGATATAATATTTATCTTGAATTAGTTGAGAGTGAGAACTATTTTACCATTAATTATCGCTATAGTAGGTAAAGGTGGAGTTGGAAAGACAGTAATTACAACATTAATGGCAAAAGCAATTATTCAAAATTATAACTATAAATTGCTTCTTATTGACGCTGATCCTACTCATCCTCATTTAAGTAAGATGGTAAAAAGTGTTCCTCAAAAGAGCCTTGAACAAGTAAGATTGGAGATCATTGAAAAAACATTAAATAAAGAGAAATCAATTGAGACTCTAGCTGAGAATATAGATTTTGAAGTATATAGTGCTATTAGCGAAACAAAAGATTTTAGCTTATTCTCAATTGGTCAACCTGAAGGCCCTGGTTGTTTTTGTCCTTCTAATGCATTATTAAAAAAAGTGATTGAATCGATTTCAAAAGATTTCGAGATAGTTTTAATAGATTGCGAAGCAGGATTGGAACAAATTAATCGCATGGTAATCGAGAAAATAGATATCTTATTAATTGTTGTAGATGTATCATTACGAAGTGTTGAAACTGCCTTATCGATTAAAAAAAGTGCTAGTAAATTTACAAAATATCAAAATTTAGGAATTATTATCAATAAAGCTAGAGGAGACATTTCGATAATAACAAATAAATTGTCAAATCTTGAGTTACCTATATTAGCAAAAGTTCCTGATGATGAATTAATCAGGCAATTTGATTTAGAAGGTAAAGCAATAATAGATTTGTCATCAAATTCTTCAATTTTTAAAGAAATTGTAGAATTAATTAAGATTATTTTAAGTAGATCATCCAATATTTAAGTTAAATTGATTAAATTTCATCTTCTTCATTTGTAATTAAATGAATAACACCCGCGGGATTGGAGATCCAAAAACCATCAAATTCTAACGGTAATTCTTCAATCTCATCCTTTCTTTCGATATTTGTTAGTTGAAAGTAATTTTTTGCCTCTTCAGTATTATCAGTTTGGATTTCAAACCAGACTTCAGTCTTTTCCACTTTTTCCATCCTATCAATCCATAGATTAATTTCACCAAACTTAAACATAACACTATTACTTTTTTTTAACTTTAAAGGTAATCCAATAATATCACTATAAAATTTCACGGTAGCTTCATATTTTTCAATTGGAACTTTAATAGCAATATTTTTCCCAGGTTTAAAATTTAATTTCAAATAATCACCACATCAATTTTTAAGAACCTTTTTACTCCTACTTAATACTTAGAATCTTAAGGAAATAATCCTCTTAATTCATGTGTTTTTCCTACTTTTTCAATTGCAATCATATATGCCGCATTCCTTAAGGAAATGTTTTTTTCCTTTGCCAATTTCCATACTTTTTCAAAAGTCTCTAAGAGTATCTCTTTCATTTCCCGATATACTCTTTCTAAATCCCAATAATAAGCATGTATTCCTTGAATATATTCAAAATAAGAAACTAAGACTTCTCCTGAATTACCTAGTATATCTGGAATAAGTAATATTTCTCTTTCATTTAAAACCTTATCTGCTTTACTAGTTACTGGACCATCTGCTCCTTCAAGAATGATTTTGCAGTCTACTTTATTAACGTTCTTACTTGTTATCTGATTTTCAATAGCAGCAGGTATTAAAACATCACACTTAATACTAAAGAGCTCAGGATTTGTTATTTTTTTCATATTGTTCTCTTTAAAATCTATTAAAAGATTTCCCATTTCTTTCCATTCTATTAATTCTTCGATATTTATTCCTTTTTCCGAATAAATACCTCCCGCTGTTTCAGATAATGCAATTATATTACATCCACACTCATATAATTTTTTAGCAATAGCACGTCCTACTTTCCCAAAACCTTGTATTACAATATTTAATGACTTCAAATTCATATTTAGCTTTTTACATAATGTCTCGAGGATAAAAAACATACCTACACCAGCAGCATTAACAGTTCCAACTGTTCCTCCGATTTCAATTGGTTTACCAGTAACAACACCGGGGACAGATCTACCCTTTTGCATAGAATAAACATCCATAATCCATGCCATGGTTTGTTCATCTGTGTTTAAATCAGGTGCAAGAATATCGATATCTGGCCCGATGAGGTTAATTATTTCTGCCGTATATCTTCTTGTTAGTTTTTCTAATTCGCTTTTAGATAACTTTTTTACATCAACACGTATCCCCCCTTTAGACCCTCCATGCGGGATATCTAAAAGAGCACATCTATAGGTCATCAAAAACGCTAAAGCTTTAACGTCATCTAACGTTAAGTCAGGGGCATATCTTACTCCTCCTTTTGCAGGTCCTCGAAGAGTAGAATGATGAACACGATAGCCTTCAAAAATCTTTAGAGACCCATCATCCATAATTATTGGAATAGATACAATTAATGATTTCTCAACACGTTTTAAATATTCGATTGTGTTTTGGTTTAGACCTAATAATTTAGCTGCAATTTCTAATTGTTTTTTTCGTGTTTCATATGGATTTGGTCTAGGGATCAATTGTTCTACACATCTTCTCTAATAATTAATAGAATAATAAATAATATTTTATAAATTCACAAGACAATACTGAACAAATTTTAAGGCATCATGAGCACAACCACTTGAATCTAGTCCACCTAATTCATCAAGCAACTTTTCATCAATCTGATTCCCACTGAGCCAAAGATCTTTTAAATTCATTAATGATTCTAATCCTCGTATTTCTGTTATTTGATTCTCACCTAAATCTAGAGTTTCAAGCTTCTGTAGTGTTTCAAGTCCTTTAATGATGCTAATATTATTACCTGATAAGAATAACTTGTTTAAATTAACTAAAGAATAAAGACCACTTATTTGTTCAATTTTATTTTGTTTTAAATTTAAGACTTGGACATTTTTCAAAGTATCTAATCCCTTGATTTCTTCAATTTGATTTGATGTAATCCAAAAGGTTTCTAAATTCTCAAGCGAAGCCAAGCCTGTTAATTCTTTAATAAAATTGTCATTTAGATATAATTCTTTCAAGTTTTGTAAGTTTTCTAAACCTTCGATTTGCTTTATTTGATTACCAGCTAGATTTAAAACTCCTAATTGTTTTAGATTATCAAAGCCTTCAATTTTCTCTATTTGATTTCCGGCAAGCCATAAAACTTTCAAATTATGGAGAGAATCTAAATTTTTTATCTTGGAAATCATATTCCAAGATAAATCTAATTTTTCAAGTGAAAGCAGGTTATCAAATCCTTTAAGCTCATTTATTTGGTTTCCTCTTAAATATAGTTCTTTTAAATTTGAAAGCTTTTCTAAACCTTTTATTTCTTCAATTTGATTTGATGCCAAATGTAAGATTTCTAAATCTTCTAACTTATCTAATCCAGAGATGTTTTTAATATTATTACTTCCAAGGTTTAAAATTTCTAGTTTTTGAAGATTTTCTATTCCTCTTATTTCTTTTATTTCATTGGAACTTAGTTCTAAATGCTTAACTGATATTTTATCTATTCCTTCAATGTCATTAATATCTTTGATTTCTAGGAGTCCTAAATCAAGAAAATCATTCTTAATTTCAAACCTTTCGCCCTTATATTTCACATAATTCATAGATTTTCCACTGTCTAAAAATGACTC
The DNA here is from genome assembly GCA_048887165.1 of Candidatus Hodarchaeota archaeon. Lineage (GTDB taxonomy): Archaea > Asgardarchaeota > Lokiarchaeia > Sigyniarchaeales > SOKP01 > SOKP01. Next base: position 7,438 of record JBHLJZ010000106.1, read on the forward strand.
TTAATAGTAAATATGAAAATTATCAGAAATATATTAATTTCTATAGAATTTATAATTTTTCTTTAAAATCTTGATTTAACCTAGTTATAAGAATTCATACAAAATAAGATTCAATATCATCATTCATGTTTCTAATTTCGGAAATTATCCTACTTAATTCTCCTTGAGATATTTTATGGGGTTCTAATAATTTATTTGCCATATGAATGTATTTCTGTCTGGTTTCAATTGATGTTAAGTTTTTTAATTTTGAACTAAATGAATAAAGACTTGAATAAACGTCTCTATATTGTCCATACTTTATAGAAGTGCCCATTAGGCTGTCTAAAGCGTCCTTCAATGATTGTTTTGTTCGCTCTAAAAAATGTGCTAGTCTCAATTTTCTATCCTCAATCTCGTCGATGAGTGTTTTGGCATATTTTTGGTATTCAACCATTTTACTTTCATTTTCTACTTTCTCAGAAATATCGATAATTCTACTGCAAATATTCAATTTTTTTAAAATATTTCTTTCATTCAAATACACTCGAGATAATAATTCTATCTCCTTTGATGATTGCTCAATTTGCTTTTTTCTTTCTGCTCTTACTTGTTCAGAAAGCTTGCCCTTTTGAGACCATATCGATTTTAAAATATCTCCCTTCTTTTCAATTAATAATAATGGATCTACAACTTTTTCTTCAGAAAGGATTAATTCATTTACCTTATCATCAAATTCCCTAAAATAGTCCGTTTCTATTCTTTCTTTTGTGAATAATTCTTTATAACTTAGAATTAAATCTGAAATTTTCTGACTTATTCTGGTAACATCTTTAAAATCTTCTTTTTCAGCGATTAACACTAAATCGATCGATAATTCTGAAAGATTTATTACATATGCGTTAAGTTGCCCTAATCCAACTGTCTTCAATGTTTCTGCGCCAGATCCCATAACACCACCAAGAAAGGTCTTTAAAGCCGTATAAAATGAGCCAAATAAGTCCATTTGTCTTTCATTTGAGATATTCAGATCTTTATCATATAGTAGATCACCGTCTTTGGAGTTAAAAATAAATATAAAGTATAACATCTAGCTTCCTTTTCTGTTAATTGACCCCTTAAATTTAGTTTAATTCTTTTAATTTATCAATGAAATTATTAAGTTATAAACATAATGCAATTCTCAAAAGTTCGTTTATTCTATAATTAAAAAATTTATAATATTTTCTACTAATCCTAACATAAGATGATATTTTGCTTAAATTGTAAAACTCTTGTAAGTGGAAATGAAGAAGGTTATTATTACTGTCATACCTGCGCGAAAATGACTTACTTCATAGCACTGAGGTTCAAATGATAGACTCAACAAAACTGAATTAAAGTAACATCTAAAAGAATGATGCTTGTATAAAAATATTAGATACAAGTTGACTACCCCTGTAAGGGTTTTTTGTATAAATTATCTTCTAAATTATTAAAACTAGTTATAAGAAGTTTATCTCTAATTCTTGCAGTTAATTTTAAATATATAATTTATAAAAAGAACTTTTAATAATCCCTGTTAGTAGATAATAAATATGAATGTAGTAATGTGTAAGGAATGTGGTCTCTCAATAGAGAATAGAGAACCTGGTACTTATTATTGCGAAAATTGTGCAAAGGAAATGAAATTTTTTAAAGTTCAAGCCTTCTGTGGTGCTAAACCGGATAATGAACTTTATAAACAAAACTAAACACTAATTTTTGTTCGCTTTTAAACAAGTATTAATATTTTTAAAAAAAAGTTCGTTCTTTAATCATATGACAATTGAATTATACATGAATAATTCATATCTGAAAACCTGGGAAGCTAAAGTCTTAGATGTAAAAGAGGGTAAATATATTATTCTTGATAAGACTGCTTATTATCCTAAAGGTGGGGGTCAACCATGGGACGAAGGGTTCATAACTAAAGGTGATCAAAAGTTTAAGGTTGTTTATGTGGGAAAGTTCTCGGGGGAAATTAGTCATGAAGTCGATAAATTAGGACTTATAGTGGGTGATGAAGTTTCCTGTGAGCTTGACTGGGATAGACGATATACTTATATGAGATATCATACAGCATCTCATCTTATTTCTAATATCCTTTATAATAAAGCAGATGCAAAGATTACTGGAAATCAAATAGAGTTGGATAAAACAAGAATGGATTTTTCAATGTTGGATTACTCGCCAGAAAAGTTAAAACAGTTTGTTGATGAAGCTAATGATATTATTAAAAAAGATCTTCCAATATCAATCGATTACATGTCTCGAGAAGATGTTCTGGAAAAACCAGAATTAGCCAGATTAGCAATAGGATTACCAGATGATATTAAAGAATTTCGCATTGTTAGAATTGGAGAAATTGATGAACAAGTAGATGGCGGAACACATGTAAAAAGCCTGAAGGAAATTGGTGAAATTGAAATTACTAAGACCGTAAATAAAGGAAAAAATAATCGAAGAATGTATTTTATTCTTAAATAAATTTTATTGAGTCAGATATTCCTCCATTAATTTCAACCAAACTTGGTGTACAATTTGACAAAGATGATATAGAGAAATCAACAAACCAAATCTATCAATTAATCTTAAAAAAATTAACTTAAATTTGTATTAAAACAAATTCTAAATTGATTTGATAGCTTATTTACTTGAAAACCTTCTTTAAAATAAGTAAAGGATACACATCTTGCATAAATAACTTTATACAAAAAAATAAATTATAAATATAACTTCAACATATCTACTTTTTAAATTGTAAATCTAAATTTGATATTCGAACACTGATGCGTTCGAATAAATATTGAGGTATAATCATAAGTTATAATTAAATGATGATAATATATGGAATCCAAAAAAGGAGGTAAAATTAAAAAAAAAGAAGGTCTATTTGGCCTAAGTAAAAATCAGGTAATTTCTATTGGAATAACAGGATTATTTGCATTCGCTATTATTTTTGGAGGTACGATTTTTATATTGCAATCAATTGAAGATGAGGGTGATCATCTTATCTGTGCGGTAGCTTATTACGCTGAATCAATTGATCCCTTAATACAATCAATGTCACCAGATACAATAATATATGACCAAATTATTGAAGGATTATATATTAGTGATCAATTTACAAAAAATTGTCCTACTATTCCTTGTTTAGCAGTAAATGACAGTTGGAGTCCGGACTATTTGAATTTCACATGCTCACTAAGAAAGGGAGTTAAATTTCATGATGGAACCGTATTTAACGCAACAGCGGTTAAATGGAACTTCGACAGAATCCATAGGCTACTAGATAATCTGTCATGGCCATATGCGTTCATCAATAATGAAGGAGATACTATTATAAATAAAACAGAAATTATTGATGAATTTACTTTAAGGTTTGTTTTAAATAAACCTTTCGTTCCTATAAGGGAATTATTAAGCGCTTGGAACACATATATCTTATCACCTAGTTCCACTCCTGAAAATGGCTTCTTAGATAGTGAAACAGATAAATTAATTGGAACCGGGCCTTTTATAATGGGTTCAATTACATTAACTGAGGAAAAATATATTGATATGGTAACCTTCACAGCTAATCCAGATTATTGGGGCGGAGAACCACAAATAAGTAAGGTAACTCTCATACAATTAAGTAGGGAGGAAAGGTCGGAAGGATTGGCATCAGGTGAGCTTTCCTATTCCTATGGTTCTCACGATCCCGAGTTAATTGAGTGGTATAGGAATCTTCCTGGGTATACTTTAATAACGAAAACAACTAAAAGACACTTTTACATGACTATGAATAATGATCTTTTTCCTGTAGAAATGAGAAAGGCACTCTCATATGCTCTTAATTATTCATACTTCTTTAATGCATTTACCGCTGGACTTGCAGTGAGGGTAAAGTCACCCCTTTCAAAAGGGTTGCGTTATTCTAATTGGGAAGATTTTAATGTACCAGAGTATAATATTGCAATAGCACGACAAACTCTGATTGATGCGAACTGGCCAAATACTACAGGTTTAACAGCAAATGACAATGTAAGTGCAGGTAATGAGTGGGAACAATTAATAACAGATGGGAACCCTCTTGCGACATACAATTTTTCTATAGCAAGTGGTGCTCATCAGTTTCTCTATAACACAATTTCTAATGACTTCAAACAAATCGGCGTAAAAATTGAACCACTTTATTTGTCAGGATGGGAATGGTATATTAAACTGATGTTAGGTGGAATGGAATTTTATTATGCAGGGTGGTCTCCTGCTTTCAATGATCCGATTGATAATATCAATCCTGTCTATTCAAATAAATCAGATGGTATATTTAATCATCTTAATTTTAGTGATCCGCAAATACAACAGTGGATTGAAGATGGTATAGAAGAATTTAATGAAACAAAAAGAGAAGAGATTTACTATAATATTCAAAAACGACTCATTGAAGAGCTTTATCCTGTTATATGGTTAGATTGTCCTTACGATTATGATATTTGGGCTTCAAATATAAGAGGTATACCTCAAGAGTTGCCTTATTTTAAATTTATCCTTAAACATGCCTATATCGAAAAATAGGCATAACTTCTTTTAATTATTAGGTAGGTTCACTGTAAAGATTCCAAACGTAATTTCCATCTATGTGATATAGAGTTATATTATAGAAATTAATAGTAGGGAAATCATAAGATATAAATTCGTGTCCTGATAAGGGAGTATTATAATTAAATCCCTCCCAAATGCATGAATATGGAGGTATGCTGGTATAATTATACAATTTAACGAATGCTCCCACATTTGGAGTAAAGTCTTTATAAGTAACATTGATAAATCCTGTATTTGTTAATCCTTCAACAGATATATTTGCGCCCATTTCGTCGTATTGGGCTATATTAAATAATGTATTTCCTCTCTCATTGTTGATAGTCCAACTAGAATTCCTGATATATTCTACATTGTAAGAATTTATTGTAATATTACCTACATTTGTAGTTCCAGTAATGTCGCCTTCTAAGATGCATTGATTGAAATCAATTGTAGTATTCCCATTTATAGTTTTAGTTGCTAAATTCTCTATTGAGATTGCAAATGGAACGTCAATTTTAATATATCCTTCATTAGTATTTGCACTAACATTAAAAAGAATTTCTGCTCTAAGAATTATACGTATATTTATCTCTCTACTGAACCAATTTAATACCTCTAACCATTTATTCGATTTTATCGTTATATTGAATATTGCTGGAGTGCTTGTTTCATTCCAAACAATACTAAAATAGTCCAAGTAAGATTTATCAGCTAGATTTGGACCTGCAACGTTAATTTTTACTTCGATACTCACAGGATAATCAGTTGGTACTGTAGCATACATAATTTCAATATTTCCTATATCTGTATTAATATTTAGTTCATCGGTTAAAGAAGGAACGTCTGGAGAATAATAAAAATTTAAGGATTCCTCAATTTTACCGTAATTTAAAAAATTATCAAAAAGTACTGTAATTGGAATAGCAATGAATATAAAAAAAGCGAGTATTGTTAGAAAAGCAATGGATAAGATGCTTCTATTTGCCATCGATGGACTCGAATCACATTATTAACTTGAATTAATGTATACAAAAGTTTAATGTAAATAAATAAATTATGAATCTATGTTCATTGGTGTTTTTACAAAAATGTTAAAATTTACACAATGAACATTGATTTTTTACAAAAATATTAAATATGTAAATGTATAATGGATCTTTGATCATCATTGATCAATAAGCCAATGTAAATTCATCTTTTTCTTTCACATGTGCGAGGTAATCATCGGAAGCTATTATTGACCAATTCTAGATGATCGTATTTTAAATGAAAAAATAAAAGTCAATTTAAAATACAAAATGATTAGAGAAAAAGTGGTTGAAAAAAATGAAATTGAAAACAAAATCAAGTCTCTTAATTGGAATCTTAACATTGGGAACGTTTCTAGGATTTTTTGTTTTAACTGTGGGAATTGTAAAGGCTGGTGAAATCATTACAGTATCTCCTTCAGGTGGAGATGATACCGCAGCCATCCAAGAAGCATTCGATACAGCAGGCCCAGGAGACA
>JBHLJZ010000107.1:0-13383 GCA_048887165.1 Candidatus Hodarchaeota archaeon
TTATTGGATTTGTAAATTCTAAAGTGAAGGATAATGAACTCGATTTTGTTTTAATGACAGGAGATTTAATAGATTACTTGAAGATAGCAAGGGGAAATTTCTTATATAATAATAATTTTGAAGTATTCCTTGAAATACTCCTTGGCATTAATAGGGGTTTAGATAAACCCCCATATCTAGGGAAAGATGATGAGTTTATTAACAAAAAAGAAATTATTGCTCCAATTTTCACCATAGTAGGTAATCATGATTATAGAAAGGGTCATTATGGACTTCGTTTCGGTCAAATCCATAAGATTTTTGGAATGACTCGCTCTGATGTTAAAGGATATTACGATATTAAATTTTTTGATTACTTCTTTGCTCTTTATTCAAGAGATAAATTTCTGAAGGATTATTTCAGATATTTTAACCCAAATCTCAATTTCAAAGTAAACATTGGAAATAAATATAATTTCATTTTTCTCGATACTGGACAAGATTCAATAGCAGATATGCATGATTTATTGAAAGGTGGACCAAGTACTAAGGGAATTAAAGATTATCAAGTAGATTTATTGCGTTCTTATATAAAATTATCATATGATGAGAAAATTATCATCATAATGCATACGCCTCCAATTTCTCCAAGTTTAGGAAAATTAAAAAGAAGAAAGTTCAAAAGAAGATTTAAAATTAAGAACAGATCTTTAAAGTGGAGTGACTTTTATGAGGAGAATTTAAAGAATTATGAGGGTACAGGAAGATTAGATAAAATTGTGAATTTAAAATATGAAACAATTATGTACAACTGGGCTACACTTTTAAAAATTTTCACTGGATCAGACAAAATAATTAGAAGAAAAGTAGATCTTGTTCTCTGTGGTCATACTCACACTTTAAAAGAATATAGATTAAAAGAAGCAAAAGAGACAGAAAGAATTAATTTTGGATTTTTATTTTTTCCGATTTATATAGAAGTTCCATGTGAAGTGTATACTTCCAGTTACAGGAAAAATTTTAAACAATTCAAAGATCCAAATGATTTGAAAATATGGTTTGATGTAAATAAACCATTTGTTTTACAAACTCAAGCTGTAGGCCCAATATCTGCTTTGTATAAATATAAACCTCCTGGATTTAGATATTATATAATAAAAGATGATCAAATTATTGATGCTAAAGTTTTCTCTTTACATTTTAAACATGATTCTTTAAATTGATTAATATTTATTTATAAAACTAATAACTTCTTCATATGTAGTATCAGGCATAGGACCAAAGAATTCAACTTTTAATGCACCCACAGCATTAGCAAATTTAGCAATCTTTTCTAATTCCCATCCTGCCAAATAGCCGATGATAAAAGCACCTCCAAATGAATCACCTGCTCCAGTAGGATCAACTTCTTCAACCTTATATCCAGGAACTTTAATTCCATTTGTTTCCTGTTTTGTAAAAATTGTACATCCTTCTTTTCCCTGCTTTAATACCACAATATTAGGGCCCATCTTTAATAACTTATTGCAAGCTAATATTTCCCCCTCTATACCAGCTAACATTTCTGCTTCTTCGCCACTTGGTAATAAAACATTTGAATTTTCTAACACAGGTTTACAAATTTTTAAAATAATATTTAAATCGAGCATCTCAGGTCTCAAGTTAGGATCAAATGAAATAATAACTTGTGGATTAATCTTTTTAACTAACTTTATTGCTTTATAACACGCGTCTCGTGAACTATCACTTATCGAAAGGGCACTTCCCATTATATGTAAAGATTTAATATTAGAAAAGTATGATTTAACAATATCATTTGGAGATGTTTCTCCAGCAGCTCCAGCAGCAAAGATAAAATTCCTAGATCCATCTGAATTATATTGATTAAAAGCGATACCTGTAGTATTAGTTTCAGAAATTCTTATACAAGAAATGTCTACTCCATCATTCTTTAACTTATTAAGGATAGCAGTTCCAAAGGCATCATCACCGACCACTCCAATAAATCCTGTTGTTAAACCTAAGTTTTTTGACATTCGGGCAGCAGAATTGATAAAAATTGCGGGAGCTCCACTTGGGAACGGTCCTTTATATACTGCTCCAATTTTTCCATGAGTTACATCAATTTCAGTTCTCATTATTTCAACTAATAATTCGCCTATGCAAACAATATCTGGATTCATTTCTCTTACTTAATTTTTAAGATCTTTTAAATTTTTAAATCTTTAATGTTTTTAAATCGTTTGGTATTAGGAAGTTTAAGAAAAGGTTTTTCTATATTTAGATTTTTCTAAAGATTTGAATTTGAAATTTGAGAAAATTTTGATTTCTTATTTTATTATCTAAATAATTAATTTACGATTAAAATTTAAAATTTAATTTATTTTATAATGAAGGCTTATAAAGGAAATTAAAGTTTAAAATTATTTTATAATTAATACAATTAATAATATAATAAATATAATAAAACAAGGAAAAGGGTTAAAATAGTGGTAATAAAGACAAATATAACCGAAATGTTTGGTATTAAATATCCAATTATAGCTGCTCCTATGGGTCCTTTTTATACGAATGAATTGACAGTTGCAGTTTCTGAAGCGGGAGGTTTAGGAGTATTAAGTCATACTAATTTATTTGGTAAAAGTAGTATGCAAGAAATGAAAAGAAGTATGGAATATGTTATAGAACATACTGATAAGCCTTTTGGATTTAATATAAGGACTGCTAGACTACAATTAGATGCCCCAGGTTTATGTAGGACTATTCCAAGATTTATTAAAGATAATCCAAAATTAAGGGAACAATGTGTTTACGTGGTAACAAGTGCTGGTACCCCTAAGATGATTCATAACAATGCTTTTCAGAAATTAAAAGAATCTGGATCAAATATTAAACATTTTCACGTAGCTCCAGCTCTATGGTTAGCCGATAAATGTGTTAATGCAGGAGTTGATGGAATAGTTGTTACTGGATGGGAGGGTGGCGGACATCAATCATATGAAAAAGTAAGTACTATGGTACTTTTGCAGCAAGTAAAACAAAAATTTCCCAATATTCCATTGATAGCGTGTGGAGGTTATGCGAGCGGGGAAGGTTTAGCAGGAGCCTTAGCAATGGGTGCGGGGGGGATTGCGATGGGATCGAGATTTATTGCCTCAAAAGAAAGCGAATTTCATGAAAATTATAAAGCAATTGTACCAAATGCAAAAGCAAGTGATACTGAATATTGTTTAGGGGTACTTGGACCAATTCGATTATGGAGAAATAAATATGCATTATCTCATGAACCAGTTTCAAGTAAAGATGAAAAACTTGCATTAGAAGCACAAATAACTCCTGAAAAAGCTTTAGAAGATCAGAAACATTATGAAATGGTTTATGAAGGAGATATTGATGAAGGAGCCGTTCTTTTGGGTCAAAGTATAGGATTAATAAATTCAATTGATAGTGTAAAAGAGATTATTGAAAATATCACAAAATCAGCTGAAAAATACTTATCAAGCGTTTCTAATATGATAAATTAATTTTATTAAAAATCTTTAAATTCCATTTTTTTATATTTATAATCAAAAAAGTAGAAATCTTTAAAATGAAACCAAAACAGAAGATTGATTTAATTTCAGATATATTAGATCGATATGATGAAGGAGTTTGTTTTTATTGTGGAAGCACATTAAACGGTGATTTAGAAGCTGATGATTATGATGATGGTTACTCGGATGATTGGTGTCCTGATTGCTGTGAAAATATTGATCCTCATAACAATTGGGAAGAAGTTTGTATAGAAGCAATTGATAAGGTTATCCATGATAACCCATTTAAACCCTAAGGAACTAATTCAAATTAAAAATATAAAAAAAATGTTGGAAAATAGAAAAGAAATTGGTCCATATGATTATATGAATTATTTCATGACTAAAGCTGCACTTTTAGTCTCAATGGATCACGAAGGAATAGCAAATGTAATGGCTTTACTATGGAAAACAATTGGCGAATTATGGATGATACCCACGATTACTGTAGCTGTATCTCCATCTCGTTACACATTTGAACTTTTAACTACTGGTATTAATGAATTCACTATAAATATCCCGTCAGAAAAAATAGAAGATTCAATTGATATAACCGGATCTTATTCAGGAAGAAGTGTAGATAAATTCAAAAAAGCGGGTTTGGAACTTCTTGAGGGCAAAGCAACAAAAGTTCCAACTATTAAAGATTGTCTATTAAATTATGAATGTAGGATTATTCATACTTGCAAATCAGGGAGTATGGCTAGTCATCATTTATTTTTTGGAGAGATTTTAGTTGCTTATGCGTCTAATGAAATAATAAAGATTAAATAATTAAATGAAGAGAATGAAGTGATTAGACTATTTTAATATGGGTAATAATTTTTAGTATTTTAGGAAGTGTTGGAGCCATTTCTGCGGCAGCTATTTTCATGCTTTTAGGTGAAAAAATTCAAAAATTATTGGTAAATATTTTAATATCTTATGCTATCGGAATTTTACTTACTGCATCATTATTAGGTTTAATACCAGAAGCAATAGAAAGTTCTGGTGGGGAAGTTCATCTTATAATGCCTTTTGTAATTGGAGGGATCTTACTTTTCTTTTTCCTAGAAAAAATTATAATTTGGAGAAATTGTCAAGACGACGTTTGTGAGGTTCATAGTGCTGCAGGACCAATTGTTTTGATAGGGGATGCGGTACATAACTTTACGGATGGAATTGTTATTGCTACTGCGTTTCTAACAGACTTTTCAATTGGAATTGTTGCAGGAATTTCAATTTTAATTCATGAAATACCACAAGAGACAGGAGATTTCGGGATTTTACTTCATGGCGGATATTCTAGAAAAAAGGCCTTTATTTTAAATGCAGTTTCAAGTTCGACAACTATTTTATCTGCAATTATAAGTTATTTTATATTAGATCTTTTTTCAGTAATAGTTCCTTATTTACTTGCTATTTCTGCTGCAAGCTTTATATATATCGCCTTAACGGATTTAACTCCAGAGTTACATCAAAGAGCAAATATAAAGTACGGAATACGTCAATTTTTGCTCATTTTAGCAGGTATTATTACAATGGCATTGATAATTATATTAAACCTTCATCAACATTAATAAGCAGAATAACTTTATTTTTTATTAAGATTTGGATTATAATCAATTGAAGAGCTAATGATAAAATCTGAAATCATTTGAATTTTTATATTGAAAATTATTGAGGTAATCAAATCATTCAAGAAGCACTAAAATTAGTTTGCACTAATTGTAAAAATCGATTTGAATTTAAAACAATTGAATATAAATGTCCAGATTGTAATGGATTGTTATGGTTTAGTTCAATTGTTAATAATTATAGTGAATTATTTTCTCGAATTAAATCAGTTGATAATTTTTGGGATTTTTACTTTACTTTACCTAAGATTAAAAAGGACTTTATTGTAAGTTTAGGAGAAGGTGGAACCCCATGCAAAGATTCTGAAAAAATTGGTTTGACAATAGGATTACCCAATTTAAGTTTCAAAAATGAGACTCAAAACCCTTTTACAAATTCATTTAAGGATAGAGTTGCAGCTCTACTAATATCTCATGCTCGAAGTTGGGATTTTGAAAAAGTAATTTGCGCGTCAAATGGAAACCAAGGTGCTTCAATAGCGGCTTATGCATCCCTTGAAGGAATGAAATGCATAAATATTATCCCTAGTGAGATTGATATTGGCAAGAGAGCCCAAATTATTATGTATAATTCAGAATTAATTATCGAGGGTGATACTATTGATGATGCATTAGATTTCTCTTTAAAGAGTGAATACAAGGATTATTATCAATGCACGCCTGAATTCAATCCGCTTACAATTGAAGCCCAAAAAACAATTGCATTCGAGATTTTTAAACAAAAGGGAGTACCTGATTGGATTATTATTCCTATGGGAAGCGGTGAATTACTTGTAAGTTTATGGAAGGGTTTTTCAGAACTTAAAGAAGCTAACATTATTGAATCTACCCCAAAATTAGTTGGAGTGCAATCAGAAATCTCATCACCGATCATAGATGAATTCTTTCAAAAAAAGAAAGTCCCAATAACTAAAACGGAGAAATTCAAGCCAATTGCACTAGGTATATTTGTAAAAAAACCTCTTTACAAAGATTTAGCAATTAATTTTATACGAAAGAGTAATGGAACAGCGATATCAGTACCTGAGAATCTCATTTTAAGCTCAATTGATGATTTGATTACAAATGAAGGTATAATTGCTGAACCTTCTTCTGCTTTAACTTTATCTGCCTTGTATCTTTTAAATCAAAAAGGAGTACTAGAAAGAGATGATGTTATTGTTTGTTTAATTACAGGAAGTGGACTGAAAGCTCCATATGTCTTAGAGGCGATTTCTTCAAGAGCAAAAACAGCTGGAACTGGGGCAATCTTAAGTACTAAATTAAAAATTTTGTCACAAATCTCTCTTTCGAGTAATAAAGGAATATATGGTAGTAAAATTAGGGATATAATTGGATCTATTAGTTTAGCTGCAATATATCAACATTTGAAGGAGTTAGAACAAAAGGAATTGATTAGTCGCAAAAAGGAAGGAAAAAATGTGCTTTACTTTATAACTGATAAAGGTAAGAAAGTTTTGGAAGCTTTGGATACTCTTATTACTTTACTTTAAATTTATTCTCTAAGATTCTCTTCTGAATCTAGCGTTATAAAAATATAATTAAAGACTTGAGGATTGCTTAACTTTATCACTATTCTTAATACAATAATTAAAACTAATGAAATTATTGCTCCGAATATAAATTGAAAAAGGTTACCTGGAAGTTCAACTAAAGCTGCAGCAAGACTGAAATTAAATATAAAAGCTTCAACGATAAAGTAGCCTAAAACCATTGATAATCCTCCTGATACAGCTGCTAAAATGTCATAAAAATTAAAGTAGGTTCGTATTTTTCGAGGATTGGAAATTAATCCAACTATTAAGCCTTCTAAACCTTTTACTATTAGGGTTGCAGGTGCCCAAATAGGATATCCTAAGAATACATCTGCTAAAGCAGAACCAATTCCTCCTGATAATGCTCCTATGATTGGTCCAAAGATCATTGCTGCTAGCATTACACCTACATCACCAATATTGATATATCCACCTGTTGCAGGTACAGGAATAGAAATAAGCATAGTTAAAACACACGTAAGAGCTGCAAAAATGCTTGTAATTGCAATTGAAAATGGATTATTAGGCAGAAAATATCCAATAAAATCCCTTCTTTTCATTCTTTTATCACTTTCAACCATTCTCTTCACATTTGATTAATTTTAGACTTTTGAAGGTTTGAACTTATATAACTTTCAACTTATGTATAATTATTATCTTATAAAAAGATTTCTACAAAAAAAGAATGAATCTTATTATTTGTGATTTAATAAACTTAAATTTATTAACAAGTTTTTAATCTAAATTTGTATAAGAGATATCTGAATTTATTTCATTAAGTAATTCAAGCATCTAAGGACCTTTCTCATGGAATTTAACTTAATTATGATTTTTGTACTAATCTGCTATTTGATTCTATTATTAACAGGAGTATTTTTATTATATCGAATGTTGAAAACTCGATTATACAATCTTACAGGCTTAGTTATGTTTTTTATCATTTTTCCCTTACAGTACTTTATACAACAATTATCATATTTGTTCTACGCGGTAATTGCTGAAGTAGCACTAATTTTTTTAGTCTTGTTTGTAAAAGATACTTTTTATAAACAAAAAAAAAGTATTTTTCCGATAGTTTTGATTTCATTGTTAATTTTAAAAATCATTGACTTTATTATAAGAATACTGTTTCAATTTACGGTACCTGAGTCTGATTCAATCTTAATATCAGAAATTCTATTCTATTATGTGCTTGCGATAGTAGTTTCTGTTCAAATAATTATTTCACTCTCTTGGTTATCGTATGCATCTTTAAATGTGTATAATCGTTTAAAAAAACAAAATATTGAACCATGGATAATAAAAAGGTATATTATTATTGGTTTTTCTTCAATATTTTTCGGTTTAAATGGATTTATACTTCCTTTTATCCCTATCGGTACTGGATTTGAAAATTTATTTTTTACTACATTTGTAGCAATTACAATTTTTATTTTTACATTTGGTAATTTGATAGCATGGGTAATGCCAAACAAATTGAAGAAATTTTTCAGTCGTAATTATAAACCTATTGAAGAGGAAGTTCTATCTGAAAGGGAGTTAATGGAAAAAATTAAATTACAAGTAGCAAGAGGGGACAGAAATGGAGATAATTAAATTATTAGGAAATGAATTAGCAAATAAAATAAGCATAAGCCCCCCTGCTGCAAGAGGATTAATTAAATTGTCAATAAAAGATGAATTGGGTCCATTTAAGCCTCTCGAATTAATAAATTATGATGATTTAAAAACTACAATTCAAAATTCTTTAAAAACAAGATTAATAAATTTAGATATCCTCAATTCTGAAAAGATCATTAATTACCTCATTGATGAATTGAATAAAAATCAATCATTAATTACTATGGCAGGTGTATAATTATTCTCAATTTCATATTTTTCATATTATTTGTTATTTTGTTTATGGTTTTTATTGGCACAACATTAATTGTAGGATTTTTCTTTTTAATAAGAGGCATTCAGAAAAAGATGAATAATCTCGTTGTGATAGCAATAGGATTTGTCGCATTACCTATTGGTTTTATTGGAAATTTTCTACTTAATTTCGGATTTTTATTCCAAGAGTTTTTGGTTTTTTTTGGATTCACATTGACAGTTATTTTTACAAATATGACTTTTCACAAAAATCGGAAATCATATCCTAACCTTATTTTAGCGTTTGCTGTTATATTAGGAATAATCCAAATAATATTTCATGCTATAGCAACTTTTACACCATTTAATTTTTATTATGAAAGAGTCTTGTTAGATGTCCCCTATACTTTACTAATTTTTAACTGGTTGTCTGGGTCCTCCTATTCTGCTTATAAATTATTAAAGAACCAGGATATCGAACCTTGGATAAAGGTTAGATATAAAAAAGTTGCAATTTTTTCTTTCATTTTAAGTTTTCATAATATCCCAGAATTTTTTCAACCTGTTGGTACACTTTGGGGTGATTATGACAATGCTATTAGCCTAATAGTTTTTGGTATAACAGCAATACTGGCAGTTGCTTTCTCATTAGGTTTTGCTTGTGCATGGATCATGCCAAATTGGCTTAAAAGACAATTCAATAAAGATTATCACCCACCTAAAGATATCGAACTATCTGAAGAAGATTTGATAAATCTAATTAAAAAACAATTATCCAATGGAACTAATAAATAAGAAAACATATATATTCAATTAATTTTATTATTGTAAACGGAATTAAGCTAAAATCTTAATTTTTATTAAACAAAATATAGTTATTTTAAGGGTTGATGTAGGAAATGCCGTTTCTAAAGGATAGAGAAGATAATAAAAATAATTCATTTAAGATTGAAGAGAGTATCTATGAAACCTTATTTAAAACATTCCCAGATTTAATATTGATTTTGGACTTGAACGGAAAAATCATCAATATTTCAGATACAATTATTAATTTATATGGTGTGGAAAAAAAAGAAGACTGCATTGGAAAAAATCTATTAGAATTTGTAGTTCCAGAAGAACAGATATCTTTAAAGCAGACCATTGAAAATGTTTTGAATAAAGGATATGTTAGAATGGTCGAACACAAACTTAAAAAAAAAGATGGCACAACTTTTATAGGAGAGTTAAGTTTAAGTATATTAAAAGATAGAAATGATAAGGAGAAGTACCTAATCTGTATTTTAAGAGATATTACTAATCAAAAAGAGATTGAAGATAAATTAAGAGAGAGTCAGGCTATGTTTCAACTAGTAATGGATAATATTCCTCAATTTATTTCGTGGAAAGATAAAAATTCAGTTTATATAGGGTGTAATAAAAATTTTGCGAGAATCGCTGGTGTTAATGAACCGTTTGATATAATAGGGAAAATGGATTATGATTTACCGTGGAATATTTCAGAAGCAGAATCTTTTTTTGAAATTGATCAATTAGTTATGGACACTGATAAACCAGAATATCATATTATTGAACCTCAGCTTCAAGCAGATGGAAAGAAGGCATGGCTTGATACAAATAAAATACCATTACACGATTCACAAGGAAAGGTTGTAGGTCTATTATGTACATTTGAAGATATAACAGATAGGGTAAAAGCTGAAAAAGCATTAACGGATTCAGAAAGAAAATATCGCAACGCATATAATAGAGCAGAATTTTATAAAGACATTTTTGCTCATGATATTAGTAATATATTACAAAATATACTATCCTCATTAGAATTGAGTCAATTTCATTTAAATAAATCTGATAAAAATATGGAATTAGAAGAAATATTTGAAATAATTAAAGAACAAATCACCAGAGGGGCAAATTTAGTATCAAACGTTAGAAAATTATCTATTTTAGACGAGGCAACTCCAACTTTAAATAATATCGAGATTTTTAACCTTATAAAAAAATCTACAAATTATATAAATCTCGAATTTCCTGAAAGAAAAATTAATATTCCAATCAGTTCTCCTTATGAATCTTATTTTGTTAAAGCAAATGATCTCTTATTTGATGTATTTAATAACTTATTGTATAATGCAGTTAAACATAATAATAATGATATTGTAAATATTTTAATTAGAGCATCAGAAATTCAAAAAAGTTTAAAAAATTATTTGAAATTAGAATTTATTGATAATGGCTTAGGGATACCTGATGAACAGAAGAAAGTTATATTTCAACCTGAGGAACAACCAGGTAACAAATTTGCAAGAATAGGATTAGGTCTTTCTCTGGTAAAAAAAATAATAGATACGTTTGAAGGTCAGATTTTGGTTGAAGACAAGGTGAAAGGAGATTTTTCTAAAGGTAGTAATTTTATCCTTATTATCCCAAAAGCATTGAATTGATCTTTTTTTATTTACAATATAATTTAAATAAATCTTTTTTTCTGTTCTTAATACTTTATAATTATGTTTTTTTGTTTAGATAATTTTACAAAAATTGATGTGAATAACGAGGACCTTTATTTAATTCCTCAACCACGATATATTAAATTGAATAATCCGCAATTATTGCAATTAGATGAAAAAACTTCCATTATATCCAATTTACCATCAGAGTTTTTATTTATTATTGAAAATTTCCAAGAGCAATTAGAGTTTTTAGGTTTTAATAATAAATTGGTAATAAAGAAGATAGTAGAAGGTGGTATATATCCTCAAGATAAAGAAGTATTTAATATTTGCCAAGACGCTTTTCCAGGTTTAAATCTTGAGCTAGTTTTTAATAAAAAGGATAAAACGGAACAAGGTTATATTATCTTTTTCAGAGATTCAAAATTATTTATCGAAGCTAATTCTCCTCAAGGAATATTCTATGGAATTCAAACTTTAATCCAAATGATTAATTCAACTCCAAATAAGAAATCAGTAAATCAAGTTGTAATTATTGATTTTCCTTTATTGGAAATTAGAGGCATATCTGATGATATTTCAAGAGGACAAGCCGCAACAATTCAAAATCTAAAAAAATTCATAAAAGACTTAAGCCATTTTAAAATTAATCATTATTATTTAGTATATATTCAGGACATGTTTCATTTTAGAAATCATCCTGAAATAGGTATAGATAGGGGGGCATATTCAAGAGAAGAAATAAAAGAATTATTTGACTATGCAAAAAGGTATTTTATTGAGTTAGTTCCTATCTTTCAAACAATAGGACATTGGGAAAATATTCTCCATAACCCGAATTATTGGGAATATGGAGAATTTCCTGCCTCTAATAGCCTAAACATTGCAAATGAAGGAATTTATAATCTTCTGGATGAAATGATTGGAGAATTTAGTGAAGTTTTCAAATCCGAGTATTTTCATATAGCTGCTGATGAGAGTTGGGATGTGGGTAAATATGCCTCTAAAGAATACATTGAAAAAGTTGGAATTGAGAATGCTTATCTTAAACATTACAGAAAAATCTATGAAATAGTTAAAAAATATGGTTATAAAAAAATTATAATTTATCATGATATTCTTCATAAATACCGGAAAGTACTGGAGGGGCTTCCTAAAGATTTGATTATAATGTATTGGAAATATAATGTAAAAGATAAACATCCTATTGTAGATAAATTAATAAATTTTAATTTTCAAGTTATTGTAAGTCCTTCGATTATTGATTATAACCGAATCTTTCCTTCTTTCACGAAAGCACAAAAAAATATTACAAATTTAATAAGTTATGGTTATCAAAAGGGAATAATAGGCGAAATCACATCAAGTTGGGGTGACAATAAATCTAAAGAAATAAGAGAAAATAGAATATATGGTTTTATATTATCCGCTGAAGTTGGTTGGAGTCCTTCAAAAAAGATTAATTTTATTAAATTTTGGAAGAGTTTAGTCCTTCATTTTTTTGGAATTTTCGATCCAAGATTATTAAAGATTATAACTTCATTAAGAGCAATTGAAGATAAGAATCAATTACATATAAGACCAACTTTTTACTATAATCATTTTTTTAGCCATCCATATAACAAAAAGAAGAAGATTTATAGAAGAAATATTAATGTTAGAGGATCTAAAACACTAATCGAGAAATTAGATGATATAATTAAAACTTGTAAAGACTTAGAATCAATAGTAAGAAAAAATCATGAAAATCTAAGAAACCTAGCATTTGTAGCTAGGCATATAAGATTTTATTGTTACAAAAGAATTAACTCAAAGAAAATGGTGGATTTTTATCCTAAAAGAAGTAGTTCTGATTTCAAAAAACATATAATTAATGAAATTGAAAATTTAAAAGAAGAAATAAATGGTATTATAAAAGATTATCAAGTATTATGGTTAAATTGTGCAAAAAAGGAAGGTTTTAGATCAATTATAGAGAGATATCTTTGGCTAATTAAATTCTACGATGAAAAAATAGACGAGATTAAAGAAAATCGCGATTGGGAAGATCCTAATGTCCCTAGTGAAACTATTTTTTTAGATGCCAAAAAACGACATAATGTACACACTACATATTATAAAAAAGAAATAGTAATTGATGATGAATTTACAAAAGCCTATTTACAGTGCATAGCTGGTACTTTTTCAAAAATTTATGTTAATAATTCATTTGTAGGATATGTAATTACAAGACATACACTAAATTATGTCACTTTAGAAAACAATATACAGATATTTGAAATAACAGACTATCTCAATAATGGAAAGAATTTGATTTGTATTGAAAATACTGATTATATTGGTGGAATAGGACCTATAAATATATATGGAGAAATTA
>JBHLJZ010000108.1:0-13346 GCA_048887165.1 Candidatus Hodarchaeota archaeon
AGTATTTTTTTAATTCCGCTTATTGCCTTCAACAAATCCTCAAACGTTTGCTTTTCATAACCTTGAAATAAAGTAGTAATTCCTGAGATTAAAACTACTTTGATATGTTCTAAATTCGAGAGCTTATTCTCCAGAAGTTCCACCACTTGATCCCACGTAAATGCTCGAGCAACCAGGATGTTCTCGAGTACTTGTTTTGGTGATAGATGTTGAGAAACTGCATACTTGCCTACATTATAGGGATTGAACCTATTGTTTGCATCGACAAAAGCAATCTTAATTCCCTCACCAAAACCCCCATTAAAGGGAGATTTCTGTGCATTCACAGCAGTTGTCAATAGAATGCTTGTAATCCTTTTTCTAGTTTCTTTATCCCCATAAAGAAGATATACCAGTTCTTTATGGAAACCTCCTCCTCCCAATAACTCATCTAGTGTTGAATCCCCACTTGAAACAAGCGTAACGTCATTGTATTTCCTATAGACCTTCAACCCCGAATCAAACGTCATCACAAAAATAGATGAAGTTTTAAAACTAAAAGTACTATACACCGACGATTTTCTAAATTCTATCCTTTTGTATAAAAGGAGAAATTAAAGATACCCCATTAAAGAATACTTCTTTCTTTTAAGAGTATAATCATTTTATAGGGGGAGAGGGAGGTCATTGAAATTAAAAGTAAATAATCTCGAATCAAAAATCACTCTTATAATGACAAAATGGATTTATTAGGCTCTGTTCAATCAATTAAATTCTTTTCTATTTTAAAGATTGATTAAAATGTCAAGTTCCTTAATGAATATTAAAAGTTTTTAACTGATCTTTTCACTATTAAATATTAACAATTTTTCTTATGAAAAGTTGAAATTTTACAATAGGAATTATAAACTAAAAAGAATGTGAAACATCATGTCTTACAGTTCAAGATTTTGGAAAAAAAATTGGGATCCTGGAGTAGAGGATCTTGATCCAAAAGAATTTGAAACAACCTATCCAGAAATGATAAAAGAGACTTTTAAAGATTTTCCAGATAAGATGGCATTAGAATACTTAGGCGTTGAAATAACATTTAAGAAAATTGATGAATATTCGAATCAGTTTGCCAATATGTTAATTGATAATGGTTTTAAAAAAGGAGATGTCGTTGGAATAAATCTGCCAAATTCACCTCAGTATGTTATTGCTGTTGTCGGAACGTTAAAGGCAGGATGTATTGTGTCTGGTGTGTCTCCTCTACTTTCTGCAGTTCAAATACAATATCAAATTAATGATCTTGGGTCTGGAGGAAAACAGGTTGCTCTTATTACTCTTGATGCAATTTTTGCAGGACATATTGTAAAAATTGCTGACACCATGCCTCAATTAAAACTTGTAATTGCTACAAATGTAGCGGATTTCTTGCCAAAGATTAAACAAGTATTAGGAAAAGCATTAGGAAAAGTTCCAAAAGGAAAGATAACACCTTTACCAGGAAAGACAGTTCTTGACTTTATGAAGGATGTAGTAGGAAAATATTCGACAGATCCTGTTAATGTTGATTTAACTCCAGACGACATTGGTTGGATTCAATATACTGGTGGTACAACTGGGCCGCCTAAGGGGGCAATGTTAAGTCATAGAAATTGTATTTCTAATATGAAGGCTATAATTGCGTGGCTTCAATGGGAGTGGGGTAAAGGTATTCTGTGTAGTGGTTTTCCTTACTTCCATATTGCAGGTTTAACGGTATGTGAAAGTGCTCTTTATGCAGGATTTGGACAGTTAGTAATTCCAAACCCCAGAGATACAGATCATATTGTAAAAGTAATGGATAAATATAAAGCAACAAATTTAGTTAATGTCCCCTCTTTATATCAATTACTTATAAAGAATCCTAAATTCAAAGCTATTGATCATTCAAAATTGGGTACATGTGTTTCGGCAGCATCTCCATTCCCAAAAGAGTCTCAAGTTGAATTAGAAAGTATAATTGGCGAAGGTAAATTATTGGAACTCTATGGGATGACCGAATTATCTCCCGTTGCGACTATGAATCCATCATTAGGTAAAAAACATTTAGGAACTGTTGGATTACCAATACAAAATGTAGAGCTTAAACTTGTTGATCCTGAAACCGGCAAGGAAGTCCCGCTAGGGGAACCTGGTGAGATTTGCGTGAGAGGTCCATATGTTATGCAGGGTTATTACAATAAGCCTGAAGAAACTAAGAAGGCAATCGATAAAGATGGTTTTATGCATAGTGGTGATGTAGGAATAATGGCTGAAGATGGCTTTATTAGAATTGTTGACCGTACTAAAGATATGCTTATTGTTGGAGGTTATAAAGTATTTTCAGCAAAAGTTGAAGATACATTATCTAAACATCCCGCAATAGGTATGATCGCACTAATTGGAGAACCTAATCCTGATCGCCCCGGCTCTGAAATTGTAAATGCCTATATTCAACTAGATCCCGATTATGCCTATGATGGGAATGAGGATGCATTAAAAGAAGATATTACATCATTTGCGAAAGAAAATTGCGCACCTTATGAAGTACCGAAGAACATTCATATCTTAGAAGAGGTACCTTTAACTGCTGTAGGAAAAATCGATAAAAAAGTGTTACGTCGAAAATAAGAAAATTTCAAAGTAATTTTTTTTTTAATTTTTTTTAATTTTACTAAATTTCTCTAAAGTTTTTTAACTAAACTTATCATATTAATTATTACAATTTTGCATTATTGAAAATCAATTATAAAAAGTGAAATTTTAAAATGTCAAATCCTTATGAAACGAGATTTTGGCGTAAGAATTGGGATCCTAATGTCTCGGACCTTGATCCGAAAGATTTTGAAGCAACATATCCTGATATGGTGAGAGAAATCTTCGATAAGTATCCTGATGTTATGGCTCTTGCATATCAAGGTTTGGAAATAAGTTTTAACGAAGTAGATAGGTATTCTAATCAATTTGCTAATATGCTAATTGAAAACGGGTTTAAGAAGGGAGACGTAGTAGGAATTAATCTACCAAATATTCCAGAATACGTTTATTCAGTTGTAGGTACGCTTAAAGCAGGATGTATTGTTTCAGGTGTTAGCCCATTAATGACAGAAGTTCAAATGCATTATCAACTAGATGATCTTGGAAAAGGTGGGAAACAGGTAGCTTTAGTCACCCTTGATGCCATTTTCGAACATAGACTGAAAAAAATTGTTGATAAATTACCTCAACTTAAAGTTGTAGTAGCAACAAGTGTTCTAGGATCTTTTGATAAAGAGTCTCGTGAAAAAATAAAAGCAGTAAGAGAAATTCCATCAGGAGAGGTCACTCCTATAGAGGGAAAAATTGTATATGACTTCCAAGATGATGTTTTAACTAAATTTTCGACTGATCTACCAAACGTGAATATTGTTCCAGATGATATTGGCTGGATTCAATATACTGGCGGCACAACAGGTCCACCAAAAGGTGCAATGCTTAATCATAGAAATGTTGTTTTTAATTTGAGATGTTTAATTCAATGGCTCCAATGGGAAGAAGGTAAGGGTATTCTGTGTTCAGGTTTTCCTATGTTTCACATCGCAGGATTAACTGTTAGTGAAGGTGCGATGGTTCTTGGTTGGGGTCAAATATTGATTGCAAATCCTCGTGATGCTTTACATATTTGTAATGAAATGAAAAAATATGAACCAACAGTACTGGTAAATGTCCCTTCATTATATCAGATTTTGATTAACTTCCGCAAATTTAAAAGGTTAGATCACTCAAAATTAAGAATGTGCATATCTGCAGCATCTCCTTTTCCAAAAGAATCACAGGTTGCCTTAGAAAGTATCGTAGGTGAAGGAAAGTTATTAGAACTTTATGGGATGACAGAGCTATCCCCTGTTGCTACCATGAATCCATCGTTGGGAAAAAAGCAGCTGGGAACTGTTGGATTACCAATTCAGAATGTGGAACTGAAACTTGTCGATCCTGATACTGGAGAAGTAGTACCTATGGGAGAACCAGGTGAAATATGCGTAAAAGGTCCTTTAGTTATGCAGGGATATTATTTAAAACCGGAAGAAACTACTAAAGCGATTGATAAAGATGGTTACATGCATAGTGGTGATGTTGGAATAATGGCTGAGGATGGATATCTTCGGATTGTAGATCGTACGAAAGATATGATTATCGTTGGGGGATTTAAAGTTTTTTCAGCAAAAGTTGAAGATGTCTTAGCTAAGCATCCTGCAATTGGTATGATCGCCCTTATTGGAGTACCTAATCCAGATCGCCCTGGTTCTGAAATCGTTAATGCATATATTCAAGTTGATCCCGATTACGAATATGATGGTAATGAAGAAAAATTAAAGGAAGATTTTATCTCATATGCAAAAGAAAATTGCGCACCTTATGAAGTTCCAAAAAATATTCATATAATGAAAGAAATACCTTTGACAGCAGTAGGAAAAATAGATAAAAAAGTTCTAAGAAAATAAACTTATTTTTTTTTTATTTGATTTTTTTAATTATTTAAAACCTGGACATGCATTCCATTTCATAGCATATTCACATTTTTTACATGTTTTATAAAGTCCATAAGCATGATATGCGTTTAACATAGCTATTATTGGTCCAAAAATAGAAAATAAAAAAATTATATTAACATGAATTGGATTTGGTAAAGAACGAATCCACCAAAAAAGAAATGATGATCCTAATCCGATAAGAAATTTTTGGATTATTTTTATAATTTTTAAAGTTGTTAAATTTAAGGGACTTAAAAGAAAAGATGCCATCAATATTAATGCTATAAAGAATAAAGATATTGAATCTAAAATATTCACTAACTTCAAGAATCCTATTGTAAATATACCAATTATTGCAGTTGAATATCCTATGAAACATCCAATACAGAATCTGTAGTTTCCAATATTTATAGTGTGATTTAAAAATTTATCACAATTAGGATGATGGCTTAATAGAAGATGTTTTAGGTTTATTAATGATAAAAAAGACTCTTGGTTATTCGTTTCTTTATGATTTGGGATTTCTTCGTTTGTTTTCAATTTAATTCAATTTTTTATTTCTTTTTGTACAAGTTCGACAATTTTAGGTAAAACATCACCAATTTTACCATGAATAACCACTTGAGCTTTATAATCCATATTTGTTTCTTGGATATTAATTATTGCTAACTTAGCACCGAAACTAACTACTTTCTGCGGATAAAAAGCTACAGGATATACTAACAGTGAACTTCCTAATACAATCAGCAAATCACAATCAGATAACATCTCATCTGCTGCCTTTAATGTTTCAGATTGAAGAGCTTCTCCAAAGAATATTGCGTTAGGTTTTAATAAACCATTGCATACTTCACATGAAGGCGAATATTTACCCTTAAGAACCTGATTTATCATTATTGTAATTGGATATACTTTTTTGCATCGCATACATGTCGCTTCATTTGCTGTACCATGAAGTTCAACAATATTTTTAGTATGTGCTTTTTGATGAAGTCCATCTATATTTTGAGTTAGAATTCCATTCAATTTTCCTAGCTTTTGAAGTTTAGTTAACATTTTATGCCCTTTATTAGGTCTTGCTTTAAAAATATTCATTCCCATCTCAAGCATAAATTTTAGATTCTTCTGAGTATTGGAAACATAAGAATGAATAGAAGCGAATTCATTTGGATTAACTTTTTCCCATAAACCAGTTCCTGGAGTTCTAAAATCAGCAATACCTGATTCTGTGCTCATTCCCGCACCGGTAAGAACCACTATATTTTTTGATTCAATAATTAGCTGCGCAAATTGTTCAATTTTCCTTTCTAGATCATTCAAGTATAGAAGTACTCCAAATTATTTTTGAATTGTAATAGAGAAACTAGAAAAAATATTTAATATTATTATTTTTATTTATTGATTATAATATAAAATTATAATTTAATTATTGAAAAATTAAAAAAACAGCTGAATTACCCTTGTCTTTAAAAAGTTATATCTACAAGATTTGCGTGGTTGGCAATGGAGGTGTTGGAAAAACATCGATGGTATTACGCTATTGCGAAAATACTTTCAAAGAAAATTATATTATGACAATTGGTTCTAATTTTTCAACAAAAACAGTAGAACTGCCAGATCTTCCACAGTTTCAAGTTAAGCTACAAATATGGGATTTAGCGGGGCAGAAGCATTTCAGCTTTGTAAGGCCTCCATTTTATCGAGGCGCGACTGGGATAATTTACGTTTTTGACTTAACAAGGCGTTCTTCATTCGCAGATTTAGGTGAATGGCAAACTGAAGTAGAAAAAGTAATAGGTCAGAAACCATCTATATTGGTGGGAAATAAAATTGATTTAGCGAGAGAAGGTAAAAGAGAAGTTGCTGAACAGGATGGAGAAGCGCTCAAAGGGGAATTAAATGCAGCAAAATATTTTGAAACAAGTGCAAAAGAGGGTGATTCTGTTGAGGGGGTTTTTAAGTTGTTAACTTTAGAAATCCTAAAAACCTCTGGAAAAATTTAGTTTTAATATTGTATAAACATTAAATTAAAATTCATTATCATATTTTTTAATATATTAAATTCACATATTCTAAGGTTGATTAAATGTTTGGTGGAGCTCCTAAATATGATCGCGCACTTACAGTATTTTCTCCAGAAGGGAGATTATTTCAAGTAGAATACGCTTTAGAAGCTGTAAGGCGTGGAACTTTGGCAGTCGCTGCAAAATCTAAAGAAAATGTGGTCTTAGCGGCACAGATTAAAATTCCTTCAAAGTTAATGGACGCTGACTCAATTGATAAACTTTTTCAAGTTGATGAACACATTGGCGTGGCAATTTCAGGGTTACATGCAGATTCAAGAATGCTAATAAATTATGCCCGTGTACAAGCGCAATCATTTCGTTTGACTTATGATGAACCAGTTCGTCTTAATATGCTGGTTAAAACTCTAGCTGACATTTGCCAAAATTACACCCAATTCGGAGGTATTAGACCTTTTGGTTGTGCATTATTCTTTATTGCCATTGATGCTTCAGGACCTCAGATTTATACTACTTCTCCAAGTGGAATATATCGTTCATTCAAATCTTATGCATTAGGAAGCGGAGAGGCAACAGCTAGAGACTATTTAAAAAGTAATTATAAACCAGATTTAAACTTTGATGCTTTAATAAGATTAGTTTTAAATGCTTTGAAGGAATCTATCGATGAAGAAGCCACAAAGGATAATATTAGGTTAGCTTATATCAAATCTGATAAGAAATTTGTAATGGCTTCAAAAGATGAAATAGAACAATTTTTAAGCACATTAAAGTAGTATTTAAAGTCTTTTTAATTATTAATTACTAAATTTATATTTAATTTTTAAAAAAAAAATTATATTAAAATTGAAATATTGTCTTCTTCTGAAACATATACTTCAATAGTATTAACAATCAAAATCCATTTAAACTTAATAATTACTAGTCCTTGCGTGCAGTTTAAATAACCATTTAATATTAAACCTTCTCCTGAAAATAGTGTGGTATTAATTAAAGTATAATTTACTCCATAAAAATTATTTTCACCATCAGAAAAACTGTAAGAACTGTTAATAGTAGGGGAGTAATTTGGTGGAACAAATACTGAGAAGTTCAAAAAGGGGTTAGTTGTATAGAGAGATAAATTAACTTGAACGTCATAACCTGGAGCTGTAATAGTTTCGTTAAAGTTTTCAAGTACAATTCTAAAATTACCAAATTCAGAAGGAAATATAAATGTAGAGTCCATTTCAAATTCATAGGAAATTGGAATTAAATTGACATTAACCTTGATATAATTAGAAATTGTATCACCAAATTCATTTATAGCTTGCACGATAATATAATGTGTCCCATTAGCTATATTAGAAACCTCATAAGCATTTTGTGAACTTGGAAGGTTATCAGCAATTATTGTAAGACTTGAATTTATTTCTGTAATGGGATACTCATAAAGAAATATCGAGTAAGTATCTGCAAAAGTAGATGTTGTCCAATTTAGTATAAATGACCCATCAGTATCAGGATTTCCTGCATTAGAAGTTAACTCAAAAGAAATTGGTTTAAAGTTTTCAAGATTGCCATATGCAACATTTGCATCAGCTCCATAAGCAACTTTTCTAGTAAATGCTTCAACAAACCCAGCCAATTTTAATTGTTGTAATCCTCCTACAGTACTATAGGTTGGAATATAATAATAAGCAGATCCTCCTAGGGGATATAACAATGTATTACCACTTCTAGCACCAGCAATAAGAGTTATTTCTTGAGTTGCTTCGGATAAATAAGTATCCCTAGCAGTTTTAGGTCCAATTAAGTTCAAAGTTGAATTTCTTGTATGATAAAATATTGCTTCTCCAAAATTATTCCCATGTCTAACCACATACATACCTGCTAAAGTTCTTGCTTCTAATCCTTGATACTCAACTAAATCTAATCCAATAAATTCAATTCCATTACCTAAATTTGATTCAATATAAAAAAGATCTCCCTCTTCAGGTCTTTCGTGAAAATCATCACCTCGTTTCCACGTTTTAGAATCTTGAACATGATATATATAATTCGCCTCTAATTGAAGTTCAAATAGAGTTTCAGGATACCTAAGTTGGAATTTTAACCAAGGTGCGTCAGAATCGATATCTTTCCAAGGATATTGATCTAAATAGTATTTCCAAAGAGGATATGTAGGATCGTTAGAAGTATTTAAAGTAGGATTTCTGAAAAATGTCATAGCACCATCAACCACATCAACCAAACAAACACCTAAAAATCTTAATATGGGAGAGGTTGAATATGAACCAATTGATATTGTGGTATAAATTGAAACAGCATAATACATTTTACCTCTTTCAATATCAAAAACAAGGTACGGATCATCATCAATTCTTAAATTAGGAACAAGAATATTCTGTACTCTAGCTCTTATATTTCTATTAATTAAATACTGCGATTCCCCTCTAAGCAAGTACCCCCATAAATTGAAACTTGCGGTCTTCCAAAATGCTTCTAATCCTTTGAGTGTACCATCAGGAGCGCCAGTATATACGTAAGTATTCTTTTCTATCCCACCTTCCCATCCCGTATCAAGTAATAGATCAGAATCATAACCTCCTAATCTTCCTTCTATTACAAGATTTTGTTGTCTTAGAAATCTTTCACTTTCTGATTCACCAAAAAATATAGGATAATTTTCTGTAATATTGAATTTCTCTTCATCGCTAACATTAACCATATTCCCGGTAGATGTTTCGATTGCTCTAAAACCTTCTACATGATCATATAATTCTGTATGTATCTTAACAGCGTCCCCTGCAAATTGAGAAATCCTTATCGTTTTTGGAGCTACCCAATATTCTGTTCCGTTAATATATACAATATCAGAATCAGCTAATCCTTCAAAAGTAGTTCCTAATATAGCAGCAATAGATTGGACAGCATAATCTTGATCATACTGTCTAATTTGCGCAATTGTTTCATTATCATCATCTGGGGTTGACGATAAAGTAAAATTACTAATTTCACGTTCTTCGAACATATCTAATCCCGCACAGGCTCTTGTCCATTCAATCTCTCTTTGATATTTCTTATTCCATAATTGTTCATTCCAAACTGCTTCATCTGTAATTCCTAAAGCTGGTCCAATACTTGATATTAATGGAATAATTATAATAATTAAAATTACAATTCCAGCAATCATAGTTCTTTTTCGGCTTAAAGGTGTGAATTTATAATTTTTTGAATCACGCGAATATACCATTTTACCAAAAAGGTATATAACGATTCCAAAAGAGAATAAACTTATAGCTCCTATAATGATTGCCCAAATTTGGATTAAATTTATTCCATCTAATGCGAGAAGAGGTGTAGAAAGGAAGCCTAAAGCAAAGAATAAACCAAGAATCAGAAGGATATTTGCTAAAACATAATAATAGTTTCTCCTTAAATAGTAATTCTTTGCTATATTAAGAATTAGTCTAAAGATTACAATTCCCAGAATAATAGATATTATTGGTAAGACTACGTTAGAATAAGTAAAAATGGTGATATAATCTGTATTCGAGGGATCAAAAAGAATATTAAAAGCATCAATAATGATATTAGGAGATAATGTGAGTTCTCCTTTTTCTATTAAATATGCTGTCCATGAGAACGCTCCATTCGAATTGAGTACAAAACCTATAAAATAAAAGATAACAAATCCAATCGTCCACCAAAATATTAAAGATTTTAATAAAGAAGGTTTTCCAAATCTCAATTTTGTCCCAATTATTGTTAACAGAATTCGATCGGGAGGTAAACTCATGATAATCGATCCGATAAATGCTCCAATTAGTGCTGTTTTATTAAAGATAAAATTAGTCGACCAGAAATTTAAAAAGTAAAATTCAATAAAATTTAATGCTTCTGCTTTGTTGTAGTACAACTGAGATTGCAGGTTAATGTTCCCATACCAAGCGGGCCACCACCAAAACACTGCCAATATCGTAATTACTATAGCGATAGGTATAATATAGCGTAAGTAGCGCTTTGCTATAGTTTTTTTATTTTTTTCTCTATATTTGAAGCGTACTGGACTTGAAGTAATTTTTCTCTTCCAATCTTCATTATCATCTGACATAAAATCACATTAATTTTATTTTTTAAATTTTACTTAAAATTAAAAATTTTAATTTCCTTTAGATTTTAAAGAACACTAAAGAATATTAAATGCTTTAATAAAAAAGAACATTACCATTATTAAGTATTTTTCTTATAGGAATTAATGTGAGTAGAGATGGCTAAAAAAAAGAAAATTCGCGAAGAATTTGATGAAATTTTCAAGAGTGGAGATGAAAAGAAGATTAAAAAGATGCTAGAGAAAAATCCATGGTTACTTGATGAAGTTTCAACGGAAATGGATGAAGTTATGGTAGAACAGCAGCAAATAATTGCTGCATTAGGTGTCATGGAGGATGAACTTGGAGGACCTGTTCCATTAGATGAAATAGTATTTAGTTTAAGAGTAGATTTTAATATTCGAAAGGCAGAAGAGGAAGTTAGGGAAGGTTTAAAAAATGTGGAAAAACTAGGATTAGTAAAGAGACATGATAAAGGTTGGATGTTAACAAATGAAGGGGGGAAAGTTTGTGATGATTATCTTAACAAAAGTCTTGAAAGAGTTGAATTCTAAAAGCTCTACAGATTAATTTCATAAGAATTTTAGGTTTAATTATTGGTTTGTAATGAATTTTTAAATAATAATTTAGTTATTATAATTAGTTTATAGCAAAATTTTAACTTTTAAGGTTCTTTTTTAATTCTTTTCAAACTAAGTGATGAACATGAACGATTTAGATGAGGAAAAAAACAATAACCATGGTTTTGATGAGAATGATTTTGATCCTACGAAAGATGCTTTCTTTTCTGATTTGGGAAATATGGAAGAAGAAATTGCATCCGAAGCATATGAATTGGTAGCTCATGCTCTTTCGTTGATAGAATCAGAATATTATGATGATAGTATAGAAATTTTACGTCAAGCAATAGGACTGTATGAACAAATCAATAGAAAAGCAGAAATTGAAGCTTTACTGGGAAAGATTTCAGATATATACGTATTAAAAGAAAAATCATTCAAAGAAAGTGAACTAGAAGCAGAGGATGGATTGATGTCTATAGATCAGCCAAGTTCTGAAAAATTATCTGACCAAGCACAATACATAATATTAGAAGCAAATCAATTAGTTGAGAAAGAAAATTTTGAATCTGCATTAGACAAATATGATGAAGCAATAAATATTTTTCAAAGTATAAATAATCATGCCGAAATTGAAGTTATCAATAAATTGGTTGAAGATTGTTATAATAAAAAGGCTGAATTTTTAAGAAGACAAAAAAAGGTAGAAGTAGAGTCACAAACTACCCTCAATGAAGATCAGATAAAGGCAGAGAGACTTAGAGCTTTTCAAGAAGCTAAGATAAAAGAAAGTCAACTTTCTAAAGATGCATTCGATTTAATTGGGCGTGCTACAGATTTTGCTAAAATTCATCAGTATGATGAAGCGATACAATTATATGAGCAAGGAGCTACATTGTTTCAAGAAATTAATTGGGATAATGAGTCTAAAAAGATTTTAAGTACTATAGAACAAGTAAAAATAGAAAGAGATAATTATTTAATAGAGATTGAGAAAATTCAAAAGGAAGCAGAGATTCAAGAAAAAATTCAAACACAGAAAGAAGGAGAGTTATTAGAAAAAGTAAGAATTGAAGAAGAGATGAAGTTACAAGCTGAAGCAAAAAAACTAAAAGAACTTTATGAAAAAAGGAGGGAAGAAGAAGAATTTAAGAAACAAATCACAGAAATGGTTAATACTGCGGAAAAATTAGCTAGAGAATATGACTTACGAATAAAGAAAGAAATTAGGAAGAAGGTTCTGATATCTAAATGTATTTATCCTGAAGTTATTAAAATATATGAAGAAGTAAGGAACAAGGTAAATGAGAGAGGATGGAATGAGGAAGCTATGATCTATACTCGACAAGTTAATCATTATAATGAATTACTAGAAAAAGATAAAAAATTAAGAGAGTTTGAAGCTCAGAAGGCTAAAAAAGAGAAAGAGTATGAGGAAATGCTCAAAGTTAAGAGTGAAAAAATAATACCTAAAGAAGTTATTGTAAAACAAAGACTAGAAAAGGAATCACCCGAAATAGATTATAAAAAGCAAATTGCAGAAATAATAAATTTAGCTGAAAAAATGGCAAGGAATTATGAAATAGCTTTTAAAAAAGCTATTAAAAAAGGTGATCTCGCTATAGAATCAAAATATCCTATTATCATTGATTTTTATACCCAGGCAAAAAATCTAGCAATTAAAAAAGGTTGGAATCAAGAAGCTGCAATCTATACAAGTCAGATTAATAAATTTACTGATTTACTAGAAAAGGAAAATCGAGTGCGGGAGATAGAAGCTAAAAAATCTGTGGAGAAGAAGGAATTTGAAAAAGTTTTTAAAGTTAAGGAGAGTTCTGCTGTTGATTTTGAAAAATTACAATCAATTGAAATGCAGAAAAAAGAAGTTAAGGAATTTCAAAAAGAAATCACTGAGCTGGTAGATAAAGCAGAAAAAATGGCTAGAGACTATGAAATCGCTATGAAGAAAGCTATAAAGGAAGGGAATTTACTTGATGAATCTCCCTATCCAGAAATTATCAAAATTTATAATGTAATTAGAGAAAAAGTTTATACTAAAGGATGGCAAGACCAAGTATCTATTTATACAAATCAAATAAAAATATATCAAGATAAAATGAAGAGTGACTTAAAATTAAGGGAAATTGAAGCTAATAAAATTGAGAAAGA
>JBHLJZ010000109.1:0-13175 GCA_048887165.1 Candidatus Hodarchaeota archaeon
ATGATTCATTAATCATAAATGGTCAAAATATTGGAATCATAGACGATGATTTAACAAATATACGAAATATTTTATCAAAGAAGAGGTTAAAGAGCTGATTTAAATGAAACTAAAGAATAAAGTTGTTTTAGTTACAGGAGGAGGCTCAGGAATTGGAGAAGCTATTGCAATAAGGTTAGCTCAAGAAGGAGCGAATATAATTATAGCAGACATTAATCAAGAAGCTTCTGAAAAAGTAGCTAAAGAGATTAATAATATCGGACGTGAATGCCTATGTATTAATACGGATGTCGCTGACGAAAAAAGTGTAAAGAATATGTTAGAAAAAGCCCTCGATAAATATGGTCGAATTGATATTGCCATAAGCAACGCAGGAGTTTCCAGAATGGCTAAATTTATTGACATTACAGAAGAGGATTTCGATTTCAACATGGATGTGAATACGAAAGGGGGATTCATAATTTCAAAAGTTGTCTCTGAAATAATGGAGAGGCAAGAATCAGGAAAAATAATTTTTACTATAAGTATGGCAGGTAAATGTGGAAGTGCGTTATATGCACATTATAATAGTTCTAAAGCAGCTCTCCTTGCTTATATGCAAGCTTTAGCTATGGAATTAGCTCCTAATATAACGGTTAATGGTGTTTGCCCAGGATTAGTTAAGACTTCGATGCAAGAAAGAGAAATAAAGTGGTGCGCTGAACTTCAAGGAATAACTGAGGATTTAGTAAAATCTCAATATCTTTCCGGTATACCACTTGGCCGACTTGAAGAACCGGAAGATGTAGCAAATTTAGTAGCTTTTTTAGCTTCAGAAGATGCAAATTATATGACCGGGCAAGCGATTAACATAACTGGAGGGGTAATTTTAAGAAGATAATTTGAATAAATAAAATCAAAAAATGGTGTAAGTAAAATGTTTGATATTGAGAATAAAAAAATTGTAGATTTGTCAAGAATGATGGATCCTACAGATCCTAATCATGCACGAGAGTCGCAATGGAGACGAGCGAGAGGCACCATTCCACCTGCACTTATTCCCGAAGATCAAATTAAAGTAGAGCCCTATATTTTCATTTCCGATCGATGTATGTGTGAATATTTGACGATGTGGAGTCATGCAGGCACTCATCTTGAAATTGCGATTCATTCATATGTACATGGTGCAACAGAAATTCCTGAAAGAGCGAATTATAGTATTGGTGATGTCCCATTAGAAGAATTAACTGGTTTTGGATATGCTATCGATTTGACATTTGTGGGGGAAGAAAAAAGAGAGCAAAACACTGACATTATATCGGATAGGTTAGAACGGTTGTTCGTAATTGGTCCTCAAGTTAAGCCGGCAGACATTGAAGAATGGGAAAAAAGAAACAATACACATATTGAAAAGGGGGATGTTGTTTTCTTCCATACTCGCCTTGAAATACCAGATATTCCAATAATTCCAAAAGAAACTTGTAGTTATCTGATTCGAAGAAGGAAAATAAAAATGATCGGGACAGATGATCATACCATTGTATATGGTGGAATGGGACATATGTTTCTTCATGAACGAAGACTTCCTGTAGTTGAAATGTTAACTAATTTAGAAAAGATAGGTTCTCAAAGAGCATATTTCGTCGTTATGCCTCTTCCTATTAAAGGAATTGGAGGATCTCCTGTCCGAGCATTTGCTTATGTAGATAATATTATTGAAGATGTAAAAGCGGAGTAAAAATTTAATTTTAAATCATTTTTTTTTTAAAATTGTAAAAAATTAGAATTGAAAAAAAAGTTATTAAAATGTGTGAGAAAATATGACTGAATTCATCTTTATGTTGACCTATAATGATGTGACTAGAAAAGATGCTATAAAGGTTTATAAAGAAATAAGATCCATCTCAGATTTAAAATTTGTAGGATTTAAAAATATTGGTTTGAAAATGGAAGAATATAAGATCCTAGTAAAGATGATGAAAGAGGATAAAAGAACAATCTTTTTAGAAGTTGTATCTGACTCAGAAGAGGAGTCAATCAAATCTGCTAAAGTAGGACTAGAATTAGGAGTCGATTGTCTAATAGGTACGATGAAACCTTATATTGATGCTTCCATGAAACTCCTTAAAGGAAAGTCCATAAAATTCATGCCCTATATCGGAGATGTTGTAGATCATCCTTGTATCTTAAGGGGAACTATAGAAGAAATACAAAACGATGCTAAAGAAGTTGAAGCTAAAGGAGTAGATGGGATTAACCTTTTAGCTTACCGCCATAGTACAATTAAAGTGGAAGAATTGATACGACAAGTACTGGAAGTAATGAAGACACCTTTAATTGTAGCAGGAAGTATAAAAACTCCAGAACAGGTAAAAAAAATGAAAGAGCTTAAAGTCTGGGCATTCACTATAGGAGGTGCAATATTTGATAAAAAGTTTGCTCCGAAAGCTACTTATGCAGATAACATTAAAGCAGTGTTAAAAATGCTTTAAATTTTTTAGTTTAGTTATAAAAAAATCTTTTAAAAATTAAAATTTAAATAAAAAAAAATGATATAAAATGAATGAAAAATCGAATGGTAGGTTACAGAAATTAGCGTATAGTATAGGTTCTATAGCTGATACGGGGTCATATTCAATAGTCAGTTCATTTTTACTTTACTTCCTCATTGATGTCGTATATCTGAATACTTGGTTGGCTTCATTAATTTACATGATATCATACGGAATCTGGAATGCAATAAATGATCCTATTGTTGGTGTGTTATCAGATCGAACTCATACTAGATGGGGACGCAGAAAGCCGTGGATAATGATAGGAGCTCCACTTTCATTAATATTTTACATTCTTTTCTGGGGACCTCCTGCAGGGGCAAATGAGATATTTATCTTTTTTTACATGCTTATTGCTGTTGCAGGATACGAATTTACTTACAGCATGGCAGCGGTACCTTGGTTTGCTGTATTCCCTGAATTATGGCAAACTACAAAGGAGAGGACCTCAATCGTAATTTACAGACAAACTTTTGCTCTTTTGGGTGGTGCTTTAGCAGTTGGAGTATTTCCAATTCTCCAAGGTATTTTTTCTGATTTATTTAATGAACTTGTAGGATGGACATGGGCCGGCGGTTTTCTAGGAGCACTGTTTACACTTTGTTTCTTGATTTCATTGTTCGGAATTAAAGAACATAAAGAATTCGTTATGGAGAAACAAGAGCCCTTATTTCAATCGATAAAAATGACACTAAAAAATATAACTCTCCTTACATATATGGGCATAGATTTAATGACCTGGTGCATGTTTGGTTGGATGAGTGCGATGTCTCCTTTTTTCCTTACACATTCCCTCGGAATGGATCTAGAAATCGTTGCACTAATAATGCTTCCTAATATGCTTGCGACAATTGTATTTTTCCCAGTTTGGAAAAAAATTTATATTCGGTTTGGACCAAAGAGATCCATGTTATATAGTACAATTCTAGTGATCTTATCTTATATACCTGTAATTTTTGTTACAGAGTTAATTGGGCTTGCATCATGGGGATTCGTCACAGGGATAGCTTTTTCCGGAATTTTGGTATCTCGAGAGGTAATGATGGGGGATATAGTTGATGAGGATGAGTTAAAGACTGGTTTAAGGAGGGAAGGTTCTTACTTCGGTTTTATTGTTATGGTTGAAAAGTTCTCCTTGGTCCTTATTGGATTAGCTACATCTATCCTTTTAGATGTGTTTATTGGATACGATCCACTTTTACCAGATCCTCCACTAATGGACATTGGTATCAGACTGGGTATGATTGGAATGGTCACAGTTTTTTCGCTTATATTACTCCTGTTCTTAAAGTTTTATCCACTAAATAAAGAAAAAGTATCTCAGATACACGAAGAAGTTAAAAGACTTCATGATGAAAAGAAAGATCGTTTAGAAAAAGTCGATACTGATGAATAAAAAGGCTAGATAATTAAAAAAGCAAAATACCAAAGAGGAGAATAAAGTGAGCGAAATTAAGATTATCAGAAAAAAGGATGCAAAGAATTGGTACGATGATGATGAATTATGTCACCTATATCGTGAAGATCAAGCAATG
The DNA here is from genome assembly GCA_048887165.1 of Candidatus Hodarchaeota archaeon. Taxonomy (GTDB): domain Archaea; phylum Asgardarchaeota; class Lokiarchaeia; order Sigyniarchaeales; family SOKP01; genus SOKP01. The sequence goes on from JBHLJZ010000109.1 coordinate 4,067, forward strand.
TTATTCGGTACTTCATATTTAGAGCCAGGAAAAGCAGGTGGAGTTGATCCTGGGCATAATAGAGGAAAAGAAGTTTTTTATTGTGCAATAGGTAAAATAATAGTCGAATTCTCTAAGGAAAAAATTGAGCTTAATGCAGGAGATGCTGTGATAATACCATTTAATGAACCTCATAAACTAATTAACAAATTTGATGAACCAGCATTAATAGTTTGGTCTTTAGCTCCACCAGACGAAAAGTAGGTGATTAAAATCGGGGATTATATTCTTTCTTTGGATGCAGGGACAACTGCTTCAAAAATCTCGTTGTTTGATACACAAGGAAAGATAATCGCTATTTCTACACGTGAATATACTCTATTAACTCCTACTGCTCTAGAGGTAGAGCTTCCAACCGAAAAATTTTGGGAAGCTTTTAAACTTGGTACTCAAGATGTGTTAAGGCAATCGAAAGTTGATCCAAAAGATATCAAAGCTTTTAGTCTATCTGCTCAAGGAGAAACACTCATTTTGATTGATAAAGAGGGAAAACCACTTAGGAATGCAATCTCATGGATGGATAATAGAGCTCAAAAAGAAGCTGAAATCCTTTCTCAACAATTTTCAAACGAAGAAGTTTATAAGATAACAGGACAGGTTTCAATTGTTCCAACCTGGCCTGCATCGAAACTATTATGGATAAAGAAAAATGAACCCAATATCTTTAGTAAAATATATAAAATACTATTAGTAGAAGATTATCTTATATGGCGTCTAACTAAACAATTTACTTGTGAAGGGTCTCTGATCTGTTCTACAGTTTATTGGAATATAACTACAGAGAAGTGGTGGAATGAGATGATTGATTTCTTAGGTATTTCGCTTGATCAATTACCAGAAATAAAGCATTCAGGAGAAGCCGTTGGAAATATTTCAGAAGAGTCTGCAAAGGATTTGGGACTTTCGACAAACGTTATGGTTTCTATGGGTGCGCTTGATCAGGCTTGTGGTACAATTGGAGTTGGAAATGTAAAACCGGGTATTTTTACCGAAAATACTGGTGCAGCTTTAGCGATCTGTGCTACACAGGACAGAAGTACCCCAACATTTGATACTTTAAGAAGAATGCCTGTACATTATCATGGGATACCTAAACGATACATGTTTCATACTTTTACCACAGGTGGGATGGTACTTCGTTGGTATAGGGATAAATTCTGTAAAGAAGAAATGAATCTCGCTAAGCAAAAAGGAGTAGATGCTTATGATATAATTGCAGAGATGGTTGAAAAAGTTCCCGCTGGAAGTGACGGTTTGGTCATGTTACCTCATCTTCAAGGAGCGATGGCTCCTGAAGACAATCCGAAAGCTAAAGGAGTATTTTACGGCTTTACTTTAAAACATGATAAAGGTCATTATGCTAGAGCCATAATGGAAGCAATTGCTTTCACAGTGAGAAGAAACTTAGACATAATCGAGGATCTTAAAATTAATGTAAATGAAATTCGTGTTTTAGGAGGTGGAGCTCGAAGCGATGTTTGGAATCAAATTAAAGCAGATGTTACAGGTAAAACACTTGCCAGAACTGTAAATGAGGAAGCAGCATGTCTTGGAGCAGCTATTTTAGCAGGTAAAGGTGCAGGAATTTATTCTAGAATCGAAGATGCTGCTAGTCAAATGGTATCAATTAAAAAAAAATATTTTCCCAATGAATCAAATGTGGACGTTTATAATAAGGTCTATCAAAAATATATTAAATTATATGAAGATTTACGTGATCTTTTTTCATTAGAAAAAACCTAAATAATTCAACAAAATCAATTGCCTAAGCAATTGAATTTTTTTTTTTATAGCAAATTTTTATTAATTATATCTTTATCATAAAAGTGAAATCTTAAAATATTAAATTAGAAAATCGTATTGTTCCTAAGAACATTGAATATTGAAATTTTTAATAAATAATTTTATTATAGCTAGTCTTTGATAATTGGTGGTGGAAGATAAATTTCTCTTGGTTCAGTCCGTTCAAGGGATCTTGCACCTTCAGGGCAGTGGTGAACACAGGTTCCACATCCTATACATTTATGCTCATCATCATGAGCTATTCCATCTATTAAAGAGATTGCTTCAATAGGGCATTTATCCATACAAATTCCACACCCTACACATTTACTCTCATTTATTTTCGCAATGTAGGAGGTTATAGTATGAAATGCAAAAATTCCACGATAATAGGTCTGAAAAAGAATACAACAACACTTACAGCAATTACATATTGAATTTTCTTTCTTATCGAAATTAAAGTCATCATGAAAAATCTTATGAACAAGTCCTTCTTCTTCTGCTTCATTTAAAATTCTTTTTGCTTCCTCTTTTGAAATTGGCTTACCAAGATTATGTTCAATAAAATAACGACCCATATTTCCAAAATGAAAGCATCTATACCGATCACTCGAGGTTTTGCAAGGATCATCTAAGAGTGTTCTCTCAAGCTTACAAGGACATTCGGAGACTGCGATTATCTCCTGTTCATCTATAAGTTTAGAAGCTTCATGCAATGGTAATACTTCTTCTTGAGGTGCGGTCAATTCCTTTTCGATTGGAATAATTCTGGCAAAAATAGGCATTTTTTCCTTAAATATCGTTTGTAATCCCTCGTAATTAGTTTGAGTCAACTCAGTTGCTTCTTTAAACATTTTTTCGTAAATTTGCGCTAATTCCTTTTTTTGTTCAATTGGACGATCAAACTTAACAAGTGAATATTCAAATGTGTCTGCGAAGGGCGGTAATAAACGATACTCCATTATATTCGTATTTTCAATTGGTACATCCATAAGAAATCCATTATCCATTAATGAATTTAACAGTTCCATTATTTTAGTGTCTTCCATACCAGTTTTTTCCTTCAATTCCTTAAAGGTTAAATTAGGTTTCCTAAAATTAAGTAAAAAATTGACTTGTTCTTCGTTTAAAAGAGTTTGTAAAAGTTTAACTAACGTATCGTTTGCCTGAATAAGAGGATTGCCACTAGCCCTAACAATCAATTTAGCTACTTTATTCCATACCTTTTCCGACATTTAAAAATACCTAAATTTTTTTGTATAAAACTAGATTAAAAAATATTTTAAGTTATTCACTTCTTTTCCTTTTTCGTCTAATTAACAAGAAGGCTGCTATACCTAATACTGCTCCCCCACTAATAGCAGAAATTATAATTATCAGCCCAATTGGATTTCTCTCTGAGATTGGACATTTCATTAATGGAAAATTGTCTTGACTTCCTGCTGGCCCAATGATATCATGAGGGCTATCACCAATTCCATCATTATTTGAATCCGAACCAGTATAATCACTCCAATAATTTCCCTTAATTCCATTATCCCAGTTGTTATTAGAACCGTCATCAAAAGCATTTGCACCATTATCAATAAAACAATTCTGAAATATATCATTCAAATTAACATATTGAACTAAAAATAATCCCCAACCTGAATTATTTCTTATAAGGTTCTTACTAATTGTATTATATTCACTTTTATAATCCCAATTTGCATAAGAATATATTCCATGAAAATTATTACTTATGTTATTTTCTGAAATGGTGTTATAATCACCATAACTGAAATAAATCCCAATACCATTATTATCATTAACTATATTTCCTGTAACTTCATTATTGGAAACTCCATATAACTGGATCCCACCACTATTATCGTGTACTTGATTTCCTGAAATCAGGTTACTACTACTCGCAAAGGAATTACTTTCTATTACTATTCCAATCCCACAATTCCTTACTTCATTATTAGTTACTTTTCCATTATCAACATCAGATAACTTAATTCCCGCATCACCAGTCCCAGAATTGGAGACAATACAATTTCTTATTATAAAATATTCAACAGAATTCTCAATTAGGATACAAATACCTGAACCTCCACCATCAATTTCCAAATTTTTTATTACATACGGATTGGAAGAAGTACCTGCTCCCGTACAAATCCCTACAGATTTTGCATTTGTCCAATTATTTTCTATATGAATTTTCCCCGATGCTACAGAGATTTTTATATCGTCAGTATCACGAATACTTGAATTTAATTTGAACTCTTTGCTAATTAGAGATGAAAAAATAAGAAAGGTTATAATAATTATTAATATCAGAGATAATTTTGATTTTACTTTTGATTTCATAATGTTTTCATTAAAATGTAAATTGTAAGTAATAATTAGTTAGGTTAATTTCGTTTATATAGATTTCAAATTGTTCAAGACATTCCTGTCAAAAGAAATTTTATTTCTTTCTTTTCACAACTTTTATGACAATAACTAATAATATAGCCGCACTAAATCCTATAAAGAAGGAAATAATCTCGTCTTTATATTTAAGAAAAAAATTATCTTCTGCTCCATTTGGACTTGGTAAATAAATATTTACTTCCATATCATATTGTGTCGAACCACTTGAACATGTAATCAATATTAGATAAAATCCCGTATTGGATGCAATAATAGAGACAATCTCACTATCATTCGTTGTTTGTGAATTATTCAGCTCAAAAACAGTGCTATTAAAAAGTAATAATTGTAAATTAGCTTCACTATTGTTAAAACGAATAGTTACTTCAAAAGTATAGTTTTCATATACGTAGACTTTATACCAATCATCATCCGACCAATTAAGATTTGAAAAATCACCCTTCGTTATTTCTGCTGCATTAGCTGGAATATCATTTTCTTCATAACTGTCGTCAGCAAATACTATTGGAGTATAAAAAAGAAATATAGAAAATACTAATCCGATAAGGATAAACCCTTTTTTTTTCATTTCTTATACCATTATACTATTGATACAAAGAGAAGACTATAATTGTAATATTAATTAAAATATGCGTATTTAAGTGTTTACAAAATTGAAACTAAAAAATACATTCGTTAAACGCTTAATGATTTATTTCTTTGTTTATTCTTAATGCAAAAATTTTAATTTATTAGCATTTTTTATACTTTTTTCCAATCTCAAATGCCGGTGCGAGTTTTTCACCAACTTTCCAATAATTATTTAGTGAATATGTGTAAGTTTTAAACTTTGCAATATCTGGTGTCCCTTCTGTTAAATAATTCTCATCTGCATAAGCGTTAACTACTTTTCCAATGAAAATTTCGTGACCTTTCTCGATATTCACTAATTCACTCGTCTTAAAGGATTTGATTACCTTACATTCAAGATTTAATGGTAATAAGCTTACCATAGGGGCGGTTTTGAGATCTCCATAGAAAACATCAAATATTTTTGATTTATCCTCCTCTTTTCCTGATACTATGCCGCAATAGTCTATCTTTTCTGCTAAATTTTCAATAGGTGTGTTAACGCTAAATGTTTTATTTTCCTTAATACCGATATTAGTATAATGAGTTTCCCAAGAAGCTATTGAAATTAATGGGGGTTCACTTTCGACAATACCAGCATATGCAAGAGTCTCAAAATTTGGTTTTCCATTCACATTAGCACCAATAAGAACAACTGGCATAGGAAATAAATAAGCACCTGGTTGAATTTTACTTTTATTCATCTTATTTTACCTTGAGTGTTATAAATTCAATAGTATTTTCTAACATAAATAGATGAAGTAGATGAACTACAAACGAAGTTAGAATATAGCATTATTTCACTCTATTTGACCTTTGAAAAAATGACAGAAAGGTGTACTTTTTCTATAGTTTATATTCTAATGTTAAATAATCCCGTTCAAGAACTCGCTATGTATTATCATAATCAAGAAAAAAAGAGAGAGAAATTTATTGAAAGATTAGATTTTGAAAAATTCTAAGGAATTAACTCATTTGTAGGTTTGAATAGAAAGAACAATCTCATATTATTTTTCCAATTAAAAGGTTTTCCTATCTATTATTTAAAATTACCAATTCAATATTCTACTTAAGATATTTAAATAAAATATCCAGATCTTCTAGCTTATCAATAGGTTTAAGAATTATATCATCTGCTCCAGAAGATGTTAATATCTCCCTTTTTTCTATTTCTGAAATAACAGCAGATATTAATATTATTGGAATTGTACTGTATTGTGGTCTGGATTTTAACATTTGACATAATTTGTCTCCATTAATATTGCTAGTTTTTAAATCTATATCTAATAAAATAGCTTGAGGAGTGGAAACTTTTAAAATCTCAAGTCCCTCTTCAGACGTCTCGATAGATTTAATATCTACTCCCTTTCTCTTGAAATACATATCAACTGTTTTTCGCTCTAATTCATTATCTTCAATATATAGAATATCAAATTTTTTTACATGTCTTATTAGTTTTGGTTGCTCAAAACGCCGTTTTATAGAATTTTCCAATTCAAAGAGAGCATTTTTTACATTTTCAATATTTTCGGTCAACTTATTTGGTTCATCTAAAAAGTTATCTAACATCAGAATTGACATTTTAAGAGGTGAAAGTTTCTGTTTCAACTCTTCATAATATGTCAAGTTCAATTCATAAACATTAATAGCCCTTCTGATAAAATCATCAATATACTTGTCGTTATATACTTTTCCTTCAGGATGCTTCTGTATTACTTGTTTTACATAATCAATATAGTAATTAACGCTCTCTCTTATTACTTTTGCTTGTTTTTTAATGTTATAACGTTCCATGAAATCCTTTAATTTAGTATCGAGTTCTGAATCTACATAAGTATACCATTTTACATCCTTTTTTGTTTTTTTTGTAGTCTTATTATTCATAATTGAATACCATTTAAGATTCTTGAATTTATAACTAATCGAGTTATGATTTGATTAAATAAACATTTGAATTTTAATTCTTAATTTATTGTGCTTCTGGTATTAAAATAACAAAATTACTTCCTTGAGTATAATCTCCTTTAACTCTATCCTCAACCCAGATTTTACCTTCACAAAGATCTAAAAGTTTAGCGACTAAAGAAAGTCCAAGCCCCATACCTTTAGATTCTGTTCTTTTCTTGTAATTCTCTATGAATATAAGCCTTTTTCTTTCATCAGTTATACCAATACCATTATCTTTAAATTCTAATTTGATATATAATTTCTCATTTTCTATCAATCTTGAAATACTAATTTCAATATTTATAGGGTTATTTTTATTGTAAACTACAGAGTTAATAATAATATTTTCAACCACATCAAGTAATAAATCATTAGTAAGTACATAAATCTCATCGAAATCAGACACAATATTGAAATTAATTTCTCGTTTCTGGAAATTTACTTTAACAAATTGAATAGCATTTCTCAATTTATTAAAAACCTCTGTAGGTACTAATGGCATTTCAGATTCTTCAATTTCTGATAAATTTCTAATATTATTTATTAACTTTTTCCCTCGAGTAATTTGTTTTTCAATTACATCAAAATAATCAATTATATCGTTATTTTTCACTCCTTCTTTCAATAAAGAATCACATAATTCTATAGAATTTCCAATAGTATGAAACATATTAGAAATATCGTGAGTAAACAATCCTTTATAACAATTTGCTCTGTTATATGCCTTCCGATATTTTTTTTCTGAATTTTCCAGCTTAATCGTTCTCTCTTTTACTCTAGTTTCTAAATCTTTCCTTAAATCCTCTAATTCAATTTCAGCTAACTTTTTCTCTGTAATATCCTTAATAAATGTTTGAATAAGTCTTTTTTTACCTATTTTGACAAATGAAGATTCCAAAGTTATCCAAAAAGTTTTACCATCACCTCTATGAATTTCGAATTCGATGGGTTTAATATACCCTTTTTTCAGTAATATTTTGAATCTATCTTTCAAAAGTTTCTCTAAATTTTCAAATCTGGGATCTCCTTCACGTGCAAACATTTTAAGTACATCTCTGAAAGATTTTCCTATTAAATCGGTGTATTTAAATATTGACATGAATTTATCCATAGGTTCATTGCAATCAATAATTTTTCCTTTTAAATCTACAAGCCAAATTGCATAGGGTGTACTATTAAATAAATTCCGATACATTTCTTCAGATTCTTTTAATTTCTTTTCTGCTTTCTTGTGCTTTGTAATGTCACGACTGATACCACGATAGCCTAAAAGTTGTCCATTTTCATCAAAAATTGGTATTCCACTTGTTTCGAGAATTATTAAGCTTCCATTCTTATGGATATTTGTATTATCAAGTATTTTAAAAGATTTATCGGATTCAAGTATGGTCTGAAAAAGTTTATGAACACGTTCTGCTTCATCTAAGGGCATTAAATCAAAAGGTGTCTTGCTAATGACTTCTTCTGGCTCATACCCTAATATATCTCTAACTTTTGGACTTACATAAGTAAAGACGGAATTCACATCTACTTCCCAAATCCAATCACTAGTAGTTTCGACCAGTGAGCGAAATCTTTCTTCACTCTCACGTAATTTTTGTTCAGCTTTTTTACGAGCAGTAATATCTTCATGCATCATAACGTAGTTCTTTATTTCTCCTTCTCTATTGAATATTGGAAATCCTACAGCTTTATGGCATATTGGTGAGCTCGGATAATCCTCTAAGTTGAGACCAGCTTCTATTGCGGAATCACGAACATCATACCAATGTTCCCCCATATTTATAACTTTACCTTCCTTTAATTTTAGAATTCTATCAAGTAATCCTCTCTTTTTTAAATGAGCATCCTCAAAGATAGAGTATTCAGGTGGAGCCACAGATTTAAACATATCTATGAAAGCTTTATTAGCGCTGACGTGGCGCCCCTCAGCATCCTTTATTTCAATAGCATAAGGATTTAATTCAATTATATTTTTTAAGGTGTTTCTCTCCTCAGCCAATTCAAATTCAATTTTTTTTTGTTTATCGATATTCCGAAAGTTAATGAGAATACGATCATTAGCTAAAATAAAAAGAAATACATTGTAATAACCGATTTGATTATTTATCTTCATACTACATTCAAATATTTGAGGTTTTCTTTCTAATATTTTTTGTCTTAATTCTGTATTTCTCTCCTGTTGAATTTGAGATCCGAATAACTTAAAAAAATCTTCTCCTTGAAGAGTTTCCTTACCAAAAGATAAATTAAGAAGTTTATCTTTAATTATATAATCCAAAACTATATTTTCGTTAGAGATTAAAAAATATGC
>JBHLJZ010000110.1:0-13120 GCA_048887165.1 Candidatus Hodarchaeota archaeon
GTCGCTTAAGACTTCGTCCGCACTTTGGGCTGAAACTCCCTGCAGAACAGCTAACCTTCAATCTGGGTTAGCTTTTTCGAATATTCTCTTTCCAACTGGCTTAACACAGGTAAAATTCCATTTAATTTTCCTAATGCCAGTCTCAATTCATCAATGTTTACCAATAATGAAGCTAATTCCTTATAAAAATCAGGAAGTTCATCAATAATCGGTACTCTTTTAATGATGGTTAAAATTCTATCAATTAATTCTTCGATTGCTACTTTAATACGCTTAGCTTCTTTCTTTTTTGCTTTTATTATTATTGGGGCATTTTTTGATACTTGAGCAGAACTTTTCATAGCTCTCTTAAACGCAATGTCTAATAATTCATTTGAATTAGGGACATGGAAAAACTCTGAAAAGGGATTTTTCATAAAAGATCGGGATCAAAATAATTTATTATAAAAAAAGAATCTTAAAATATTACAATTTCTCTTTTAATTCAGAGATTTTTTTTTCAACTTCAGAAATTTCCTCAGATAAATCGACAAAATCACTAGGAATTGATTCATATAGTTCTAAAAGATATTCATATCTTCCAATAACCCTTGAATACCTTTTCAATTCCTCTTCTTTTTCAGCTTTCTCCTTTATCAATTTAGCTTTTTCTAATTTGTTTTTAATTTCTGGCGGAAGTGCTGATAATCTTTTTAGTTGCTTCTCTTGATATATTTTTTGTTCACTTAAAGTGCTCGTAACTCTTTTTTGGAATTCTTCATGACTTCTCTGTTTTAACATAATTTCGTGTTGGAGCTTCTGCTCTGCTTCTTTTTTATAAACATTAATATTAAATAATTCTCTTTGTAGAGTTTTTACTTGATTATACCATCCTAATTCGTTAAAAAGTCCTATAGCGTTTTCATAGTATAATTTTGCCTCATCAAATAAATTTTTTTTGATGCTTTGTTTTGCTTTGTCTAAATTTTCTTCAGCTTCTTTAAGTAATGATTCTTCTCGTTTCTTTTTTTCCCTAATTTGCCTTAATTTTTCTCCTCGTTCTATAATTTTTTCTTTCCTTAATTCTTGCTGTTCTTGTAATATTATTTTTTCTACTCTTTTCCTTTCTTCTTCTATTTTTGCCTTTTCAGTTAATTCTTGAAACAATTTAGGCTGAATTTTTTCTTCTTCTACTATTTTTGGCTTTTTAGTTAATTTTTCTACTTTTTTTTTAGTTTCTAATTCTTTTTGAATCTTCAATCTTCTCTTTTCAGCAGTTGATAATGCCACAATATCCTTGACAGCAACCTTTATTCCTTTTGATTTGTGTGAATCTTCCCATTTTTGATATTCTCTGATCTCATTAATTTGCCATAAAATTTGCTTACATTCAAATTCAGAGTTTACTTTTTTAAAAATATTATAGGCATCGTTGTACACTTTAATTGCTTCATTAAGGTCTCCATCAAGGGCTAACTCTCGTGCTTCTTCTAAAAAAATATTACCTTTATTTTCAAATTCTTTATCATCTTCGATTTTTACGTCTTCAACAAAAATTTTAGCTGGCTTGATTAACTTTTTTTCTTCAGCATTCAAATTTCTTAATCTTATTATTTCCCTAATTAAGATTCCTACTTGTCCGGTTAACCCTACCTGCGAGTAAATATCTTTTGCCTTTAATAGAAGCGATATCGCAGAATCGTAATTTTTATTTATAATTTCTATCTTTGATTGATTTTCTAAATCTTCAGCTTCTTTTAGCAAGTCATCATTACGATTTTGCATATTACACACCAATACAATTGTTTATAATAATTATTTAACTAAAAAAGTTTAATAAGATTATTCAATTTTACTCATTTAAAATTTTTAATATAAATTTCAAATTTTATTTGATATGTCGTTAAAAAAGATAAAAATTGGATTGTTAGGAGCCACTGGAGTTGTGGGACAAAATTATATTAAATTATTAATAGGACATCCATGGTTTCAAATAGCTGATGTTGCAGCTTCTCCGAGATCAGCCGGAATGACCTATAGTGAAGCAGTCGAAAAAAAGTGGCAAATGTCAATCGAAGTTCCTAAAGATATCATGGATTTGACTGTGAGGGATGTACAAAATCTAGATCTAATAGACCCTGAGGTAGAATTTGTATTTTCTGCTATGGATTTACCAAGTAAAGAGGATACTAAAGCTATAGAATTTAAGTATGCTAAGCATGGTATTCCCGTTATCAGTAATAGTTCTGCTAATAGATGGACTCCTGATGTGCCAATGATTATTCCAGAAATCAACCATGAACATGTTAAGCTAATTCCAATTCAACAAAAAAACAGAGGTTTCTCTAAGGGTTTTGTAACGGTTAAACCAAATTGTTCAATCCAAAGTTATATTACACCTATTTATGCTCTTAATAAATTAGGATATAAAGTCGATAAGCTAATTATAACTACATTACAAGCAGTTTCAGGTGCGGGTTACCCAGGGGTTTCATCCCTAGACATAATAGATAATGTCGTGCCATTTATTGGTGGAGAAGAAAAAAAATCAGAAGAAGAACCTCTTAAAATATTTGGTAAAATCGGAGAAAAAGGAATAATTAATGATGATTCTTTACAGATTAGTGCGACATGTACACGAGTTCCGGTAACAGATGGTCATACTGCAGTAGTAAATATGAAGTTCAAGGAAAACATCCCATCAATGGAAGAAATAAAGATTATATGGAAAGAATTCAAATCCTTACCCCAAGAATTAAACTTACCTTATGCTCCAAGGCAACCTATAATCTATATTGAAAATGAAACAAGACCCCAACCAAAAAAAGACAGAGACAATGATAAAGGAATGGCCGTAACAATTGGCAGATTAAGAAAAGATAATATCTTTGATTATAAATTTGTTGCATTAAGCCACAATACAATAAGAGGTGCAGCAGGTGGAGCAATTTTGAATGCAGAATTACTTAAAGCAAAAGGCTTTTTTGTTTAATCAATATTACTTGTATTTATTAAAACTCGTATTTGTCTATAAAAATCGGTAATATTATTTTTAATAATCCTATAGAGCTTTTTTTTTTAAGTATTTTATAGGGCGGTAACTCTGGATATATTTGAAAATACTTTGTGTTTTTAATTGCTTTAAAAATCTTTATTAAACTTAAAAAGTTAAATTTATGAAAGTTAAATATAAAAATATTTAGAAATTCTCTTAAGAGAACCATATCTAACTTGATAATACCTGAGACAAAACCAAATTCTTTGGAGATTTGAACTTTTAGATCCACAAGAGACATTTTTTTATTTATATTAATAGGGAGAACTTTTATTATTGAACTGCTTTCAATTTGTAATAGCAATCCTAGATTTTCGTTTGAATTTTTATTATCTGTAAGAATAAATAAAAGATTTGAATTTAACCCACAATAAGTGTCAATTAAGTTAAAAATTAGGTTTGGGATAGCCCAGTGAGACAACTTCCTAAAATTAATATTTATTCCAAATAATCTGATTAAAAACCTCAATAAAGTACTGTATATTTTCGGTTTTGGAAACATTTTCCAGTGTGAATTGAAACTTCTATAACCAAATAACACTTTTTGTAGGAATAATTTTAACTCTTCTTTCTTTAAAGGAATAGTTAAATAAAAAAAATCCTTTAAGAGTGAAAAAACAGAACTCTGTTCTAAATATAATACATTTTTAGAGTTTGTTTTTAACTTGATTGATTCTATTAGTTTATCAATATCATTTTCATCTAAAGGAGGTTCAAATTCTTCAAGTCGGTTGATATTAAAAACTAATTTAGATATTTCGGATTGAGAGCGTGACTTTTTAATTTGAAAAGAAACTAACATTTCTTTTAAGTTAATAATGACAGTATTATCAAATTCTGGAGTTATTTCCTCGAGAATTTCAAATATTTTCAAAATTTTAATATCATCTAATATTTTAAGATTGTTTTTAATAAATTTAGTTAATAAAGGTTCAGGATATATGAAAAACAAGTCTTCTCTAATTAATTTCTCGATCAACTCTATAAATTGCTTTAAGAATTTATGAAATGACAATATTTCTATATGCTCACAAAGTCTATTAATTAGATCAATCCCTCTACGCTTTATTACTCGAATTGAAGATATTTTTAATTTATATTCTTCGAGGATTTTAGACTGAATTTTATTGAAAAGATTATCAATATCTGATATATCTTTTTCTTTAATAACTACAAAATCTTTGGGTAAATATTTTATATTCTCTATTACTCCTGCTTTTTGAGTTTTAGATAAATATAATCCTAATACTTTATTGTCAATATCAAAATCGGATAGTATAAGATCTAGAATATTTTGTTGATCATTAACGAATTCAGAGTAAAAGTATTCTAATAGATAATTGAACAAATAAGCATCTATTTTAATTGGAGTCAGAGGGATCCTTACTATATGTTTTGCTTTTTTAGGATCTTCAATTATATTTAATTTAGAATTAAAATTAATAATATCTAGCCAATTATTTTTAAGTTTATCATTAATCATATAATTAGATCATCCTCTTTTTTTTGAGTTTTCTGATTGTTTAAGTAAGTATCTGTTAATTGTTCATAGAAATTTAGATTTGGCACTTCCGATTTACCATAATATTTAATAATTGACTTTACACAATAATCAGTTTCAGGAGGACAACCAAATAATTCTAAAATCTCCTTATTTAACTTTTGCTTTAATTTTCGCTTAGGAGCTTGTTTCTTATCTTTTTTTAGTTTCTTTTTAACTCCTTTTAAAATATCTTTTTGTTTTTCAATTATTATTCTTCTGAAATCTCTATCTTTTGTGGAATTAATAGCGCAATTTCCAAATAAGATAATATTTTTGTGATTTTCAGGATCTTGAGGTTTATCTCCAATTAAAAAGTTCTGTTTTATTATATATTTCAAATCTTTAGTCATATGGGTTTTCATTAAATTAAGTAAATGATACGCTTGAGCATAACAACCAGAACAAAATCTACCTGATTTTATTGTTGTATTTTGAAGATTTATGTCTTCAAGTTTGTATACACAAAATTTTACGTTTAAACTTGAGTCTTCTAAATTTTTTCCAATTATTTTTATTTTAGAGAAATCAGTAGTGCCTAATTCTCTTAATTTACTTTCAAATAATAAATCGTTTTTGGCAGGATCAAGGTGTAATAACCTTAGAGTAATACTGTCAACAGCAACTGCATCGCTACCTATTACTACTTTTTTTGTTTTATTAATTTCTGAATCTTTATAGATGTATGGTCCAGCTCCTTCTAGAAAATAAAATAAGTCATTTATAACCAGATTTGGTATTTTTATGCAAAAAACATCCAAAACATTTGAAACTAAGTCTTTTTTATATTGATCAAAAAGAAGATAATCTTTTCCAGGTCGCATAACTTTTTGGATTGCTTGAAATCTTTTAGGAACCATCGAGTAAGAATTTAATAGCGATAAAGTACATTTAAATAACGGATCGACACTTATTTGATTGATTGATATGACTTTATCAGAATTAAGAATTATTTCAGGTATTTCAAATTTTTTGTTACCGATCTCAAAAGAGCTTAAAGGAAATTTATCCTGATCATCCAAATAGGCTAATTCGGCTCCAATAGATTTAAAATATTGATCTAGATCTAACATATTTGAAAGAGTTATTGTCTCAATTTCTTTGTTCGGAAAACCACCAACATATATTTTTTTTGCTCCGCCTTCCTTACATAATTCAATAAGTGTTCCAACTATATCAAAATTAGTATTTACTGGAAATCCGTTAGGAAGCCTTAAATTGATTAAAATAAAAACTTGATCGTCTATTGAAATAAATTCTGAAATCCCTCCTAACTTTTTAATTCCTTCTAATATTGCCTCCTGAGGGGAAGAACTTTGAACAATAGCTACTTCAGCATTTTTTAGATTTGATCGATCCATTATAGTAAAAAATTAAGGATAATTCATTTCTAGCATTAAAGTGATTAAAGTAGAAAACATAATAAAAATTATTATAGTAGGTTAAAAATTATGCAAGAAAAAATACTCGATTTGAAGAATCAAGAAATTAACTTTAAAATTCCATCCCAGACTATTGCATTAGATATTGGACAAACTCTTTCCAAAATTGTTTATTATGATAAAGAAGAAATAAAATTGTTAATGGTTCCTACTTATTCAGAAAATAAAAAAATTATTGAATTTCTAAAAAATGAAAAAGATCGATTTAAAGAAGCAAAATTTACAGGAGGGAAAGCTTATCAGATCTATAAAAAATATTCAGGTGAATTTAAAACAAAATTGATTAATGAATTTGATGCAAATGTAAAAGGTATAGAATTCTTGTATAATCTTACCAAAAATAAGCTTTTAGGTTCTTCAATAATCGTTAATCTTGGAACTGGAACTTCAGTTGTATTATACGACCAAAAAGTAGAACATCTAGGTGGTTCAGCAATGGGAGGGGGTTTTTTTATGGGATTAACTAAAATTCTCACTAATATAACAGATTATGAAGATGCAATTAATCTCGCATCAAAAGGTGACAGATATAAAATTGATTTAAAGGTTTTAGATATATATGCTCCTGAGGATAAAAGAGTGAGTGATTTATTTCGTGAATTTACAGCTGCATCATTTGGAAAGATTGATAATTCCTTTAGTGTAAAATCGTGTAAAGAAGAAGATTTAATTAATTCTATAATTTGTCTTATAGGAGAAAATATCGGAACTATAGCAAATCTTTATGCTGAAATTCATAATCTTCAAGATATTATATTTTGTGGTGGTTTTTTAAAAAATAATGCAATTCTAAAGAAGATACTTAAGCTTATATGTAGATTTAATAACAAAAGAGCTATATTTTTAATGAATTCAGAATTCAGTGGCGCTATCGGTGCTCTAATAATATAATAACTTAATTTCATAAAAAATATGAAGTGTGTGCCCATTTGGAGATTTCTATTCATAGATATTATTCTTATAGAAACACTATAAATGGGCACATAAGTAATCAAAATTAATTATTTTTTCGATGTAGCATATAATTTAAGTTGATTCTGAGTGAGCTTTAAGTAAATCATCATTTGTTTTACCCATCTTTATTGCTAACTCAGCAATAATGGCATCTAAATAAGTAAATGCTACTTGTTCGAAAGCGGTTCCCTCTGGAGTTAAAATAGCAGAATCATCGTGTAAATCTATCTTATCTCTTTTAGTACGTCCTTTTAATTTTATAGTGATATCACCAATACGACCGATAATTGTTTCTGGATGAGAAGTAATTGTAACTATACCATAAGGTTTAACTGTATTTACATAATTCTTAAGTAAACTCACAACTATAGCAGTAGTTCCTGATCCTGAAAGAACGATAAGAATGTCATTCTTTGTCAAAGATGGTATACTAGCTAAATTGGTAACCATATACACTTCCGCTCCAAAATGTACAAGTCGAGTAGCAAAGCATTGAAGAATGAAAGCACTTCTACCGCTTGCCAGTAAGAAAATCTTCCTCTTATTTATTAGACTATCATGAACCAAATTTATGAATTTTTGTGTATGTGTAAAATATTTGTCTTTCTTGAGGTGGAGCATATTATCCTCGAGATTTTTCATTATTAATTCCATTGATTGGAATAAAATTTCCTTGGCTTTTCCATTTACCTTAATATCATTATTTGCTTTATTTGCCATTTAACATCATTTCAAAAATTATATGGATCTAATATTTATAAGGAAGGATTTAAAAAATAATTTTGGTTAATATTATCTTTATGACTAAGATTTTAAAATCCAACTATCAAGGGATTAATTTTTAATTAGTAAATTTCCCACCATTTATCTCCAATTTGTTTGTAGTAGTAAAAAATAAATAAAAAATTGACAATATTTTACAAAAGTAAAATAAATTATTTTGCGATTAATTTTGAATGAAGAATTATTAGAGTTTTTAGATGAAAAATTCGAAGAAAGCGATCTTAACTACCTCCCTGAGAAATATGGAGGTGGTAAAATATTCTCAAATCCTTTAATTGGCGTTGCTCAAGGTAATGATTCGATCTTTTTTAAATTTAAAGAAAGTGTAGGATCTGAACATTATACTCCTTTGGAAATGTGGTTAGCAAATGGTCAAAAGCAAATACCAGCATCAAGTCTTCATACAGTGTCTATTATATACCCATTTACTAATGAGATCCGAAAGGAAAGCATTACTCCTATTACATTACCAAAAATGGTATTACCGGCGGAGATCTATTCTGTTGCCAGAAATTTTGCTAAAGGTTTTAGAAATTATATAATGGAACAAATAGTGCATTTTTTTCAAAATAAAGGGTATAATGCTGTTTCTGGAAAACTAAGCGAAGCTTATACTTTAGTTGCAAAAAAAGACTTTTATTCCACATGGTCTGAAAATCATATCGCCTTTGCTGCAGGATTAGGTACTTTTGGGTTACATGAAGGCTTGATCACTGATCTTGGCTGCAATATTCGATTGGCTTCAGTGATTACAGATGCACCACTCAATATAACTCTGAGAAAAAGTGATGAACCTTATGCAAATTGTTTATATTATGCTAAAGGAACTTGTAGAGAGTGTGCAAGAAATTGTCCTGCTAATGCAATTACGGAGAAGGGTTATGATAAAACAAAGTGTAACAAATATCGCAATAAAGTCGCAAGAGAGATGGTTCCTCGTATTAAGCCAATTCTTAAATCGTATAGTCGTCGAATTAATTGGAAATATAAAGCACATAATTATCCAGTGGGTTGTGAGCTATGCCAATTCGGAGTTAAATGTATGGATAAGAACCCAATGATCCGACATGATTTAGATTTTGATTAATTAAATAAAAAATCTATTACCACTGTTGTGTTTTCTTTTCTTAAATGTTCAATGAAATAATAAAATAAATTTTATTTTCTATGAATAAGGAATACATTATACGAAGAGCGAATGTTAGTGATGCGCAAGCAATTCATAAAGTTTTACTTGCCGCATTTGAAGAATTTCGGTTTTATTATAGTACTGAAGGATTTATTGATACTGTATTATCTGAGCAAAAAGCGATTGATCGAATAAATCAGATGAATGTATATGTTGCTGTCGATTGGAATGCGAACGTGATCGGAACTATTGGTTGGGAAAGAATAAATAACGAAGAAGGTCATATTCGAGGAATGGCTGTAGTTCCAAATTGGCAAGGCAAAAATAGTCCTGCTGCTGCCTTGTTAAAAGAAGTTAAAGATGATGCACGTTCGAAAGGTTGTTCAATTCTTACATTAGATACTACGAAAATATTACAAAGAGCACAAAATTTTTACCAGAAACACGGTTTTAGAAAAACAGGGAAAACCGGGGACTTCTATGGTTCTGTCATATATGAATATGCTAAGGAAATTTAATTGCTCTTAATTACATAATAATTAGAATTTTGACCTATAAGATTTATATTTCATATTTTTCTTATTCTTTTTAGAGCGAAATTTATTCGAATTTTGTGTTCTAAAAATGAGACCTAAATTTAAAATAAAGGTAACTACTGCATACATCATAGGGATTTCGATTTTTTTATCCGCTCTCTCTTGCATTAATCCCTATTATAAAAACAGAATTGATGAAAACATAAAATCAAGTGACTCCGCTGTTTCGGGCGTTATCCATATTGATAATAATTGGACCGAGGCTGAGAGTATTGGGATATGCACCGGAGAAGGTACATATCCTAACCCTTATATTATACAAGATCTAGTAATAGATGGAAGTGGCTTCGGGGCTTGTATCTTAATTGAAAATACTGATGAATATTTTATAATCGAAAATTGCACTATTTTCAATTCTGGAGAATCTTCTTATGGGATAAATTTGTACAATGTCAATAATTCCCAAATAATTAATAACACCTGTACAACATTTCATAATGGAATATGTCTATTCTACTCTACTAACAATACGATTTCGATTAACAAAGTGAATAATGTTACGGACTCAGACGGAATATTCTTATCCAATAGTGAAAAAAACATAATCTTAAAAAATATTGTAAATAATTCCGGAAACAGTGGAATAAAGTTATGGAGATCCTACAATAACTTCATTTCTGAAAATAATGTAACTTTTAATAATTATTACGGGATTGATTTTGATTATAGTAATAATAATATAATTTCAGAAAATACTGTAAATAACAGTATTAATGGAGTTTTCTTATCCTATAGTTTTAGAAATAATATCTTGAGAAATAACGCTAATAATAACTCCTCCGGAATTAGGCTAGATAATAGTTATTACAATCTTATATCAGAAAATGATGGAGAATACAATTATAATGGTATTTTTCTTTTTAAAAGCGTTGGAAATGCTATTTCAGGAAACCTGTTAAATAAGAATTTAATTGGAATTGGAATGTTCTATGATAGTGATAACAACATTATTTCGGAAAATATTGTAAATAATAATATGAATGGAATTGAATTAACTCGTAGTGATAACAATACTATTTCAAGAAACACCATCAATCATAATGAAGAGAGTGGAATTAATCTTTTTGATAGTAATTATAATACTATTTCGGGCAATAAATTCTTGGGAAATAAAATTTGTATCATAGAAGTAGGTTGTATAAGAAACCTCTTTTTTAATAATGGATTGTGTACTTATCGCGATATACTTATCTCAATAATACTTACATTTTTAATCATAGGTATTGGATTTGTGATAAGTGTCTTAGCCAATTCATTACTTAAAAGTACAAGAAAAACAAGTATATAATACTATTTTTATAATATTTAATAGGAAAATCAAAGAAAAAGAAAAGAAAAAAAAAATTAAAAATTATATCTTGTTTGAGCCCAAACTTTATTTAATTAAGTTTATTTGTATTTAATCGCAAGAAGTAAGTCATTCTTTGGTGATTTTGTTCAAAAAAGTCCAAGCTTTATTAGTAGAACGTAAAAGCATTTTGGCAAAATAAAATAACAAAATCATCGACTTGATCTTGTTTATCACCAAAAATTCTTAGTTTGTAGGAATTCTTTAATTTTTTTTTTTCTACTCTAAACCCGCACCCACGAGCTTCCCTCTCAATCTTTTTAACCCTATTCTCGTAATCATTACCCTCAACTATATATTCAGCGAGCTTATTCCCTTTTGAGATAATTCGAAAACAAGCAGGATGTTGTATTTTTTCTAAACCATCTGAGGTCTTAAATTTTACCCAAAGATAGGGTGGAACGTCCTTTTCTAAAAAAGTTACATCTGATAACTCAGTAATACAATAAACTTTTTCACCTGCTTTCACTTGTGAAAGGAATTCTTGAGCATTCCTATAGCCAATTTTTGCGATGAATCGCTGATGTACAATATCTAATCTCCTCTCCGAACAAATTTTTTCTATCAATAATTCTGTATTTCTTAAATTTCTTAGAATCAAGCTTTGAGCATATATAATAGGAAAATTACATAATGGAAACTTTTGATAGTAAACTCTACAAGGACAATTCTCTAATCCACTGATACATACTGTAAGATTATGATTATCTCGATATTTAGTAATGTCTTCTATGCTCCTTCTTGGTTTAATAAAAAACCACCTAAGCTTTATACAAAAATGAAAATATAAAATATTTTGGTTTTAAAAAAAATGCTATTTAAAAATTCTTTTTTTAAGAGTTTCAACGCTCATTCTAGAAATATCTCTCAAGACAGATTCAAAATCTAAAGGATGCTTCTCTGGAGCTTTTTCGCCCGTCCAAAGTTCATATTGCTTAATGATATCGTATGACTAGATGGATTTCTAATACCCTTAATACCGATTTGTATAGAGCTAGAGATGAATTTTGGTGGAAACCTAGAATCATTTCATTGTTTAAATTAGGTTATTCTGCTAGGCAAATGAGAGAAGTAAGTAAACGTTTAATTGGACATCATGTAACTCATGATATTATTACAAGAGTATGGGAAAATGGATATAGACTTTATGGAAGTGGATTATTTAAGTATTTATAAGAGCTATATGGACCATAAAAAATAAAAGTGTGCTTCGTAGAAATATTGATTAATATTAGTTAAAAAAAGAAAAAAGAATTAATTAAAATTTCATTATTGTTTGCTATTTATTTATACTTAATCGCCAATAGGAGATCATTTTTAGTTATCTTTTTACGATTGGCATGCATGGTGAAAGCTCTTGCTTGTTCGGTTAAGCCTGATGCAGTTTTCTCTAAGTGATCAATTAATAAATCAACTGCATTTCGAGCTACGATGCTTGCACCTTGCTGTTTCATTAATCTCCTTATTGGCGACCAGGCAAAATTGCACTTAAAGCCGATTTGGCTATTAATCTATGTTTCTTTTTAGCCATGGTCTTATTCCTCCACTTTTTAATTAATTAAAATTTGGGACTTAATTTTTATTTTTTCAGTTTTTAATTTATTTTTAATTTATTTTTAGAGTTTCTTAGATTATATTATATCCGAAGAGTTATTTAAATGTTTTGTAGGAATGTGAAGAAAGTGGGAAGTTAAACGAATAAAAAATTACGACAAAAAATTTTTGTTTTAATTAAAGGATAAAGACGAATGATCATTGGATGGTTGATCATTCGAAAAAGATGAATTGATTTTTTTAGAGTTAAAATTATTCAATGATTAATCTTGGTTAAATGGTCTTTATTATTAGTTTTGGTATAATTTAAAGGAGAATTAAAAAAATTTTAATCAAAAAACATCATCCCCAATCAATAAGTTATCAAGAATGATATGATCATTAATTGGTTGATCACTCATAAAATTTGAATTAATTTTGTTAGTATCATAATTATACAAATAATAATCATGGTTAATTGGTCTTTTTAATATGTTTTATTATGATAGCATAGAGAATTAAAAAAATTTTAGGGGGAAAAAATTGTCCCATACTAATGGCGTATCATCAATGCGATGATCATGATTAATAAGTCGTAATCGAATTAATGAATAAACATTAACTTCAATTTAGGCATCACATGAATAAATGTAGTTTGAAAAACTTTAATCATATAATGAGGATAAAATTATTTTATTTTTGGAAGTTTCCAGCAAAATTTTATAATTTAAAACAAAAATTTTAATTAATTCTTTATTATT
>JBHLJZ010000111.1:0-12561 GCA_048887165.1 Candidatus Hodarchaeota archaeon
GAGTAACTCATCATTTCATTCAGTATCTCGATTATTGGTATATCTTCATATCCTTTTTCCCGTTCACGAATGAAATAAGCGTTTTCACTTGATCGAGTAGCGTCATAAATAATTTTTAATTTATAATCATTGCAGAATTCCCTTAATTTTCTTAGATTTTGCATGGAGACTGGTTGCCCACCAGCCATATTAACATCCATTTCAACATTAACAAATGCAATCTTATCGATACCATATTCATCGATATAACTTTGAAGTTTTTTAAAATCTATATTCCCTTTGAAAGGATGTTCACTTTCTGGATCATGTGCTTCATCAATAATAACATCAACCATTTTTCCACCAGGAAGTTCAACATGTACCTTCGAAGTTGTAAAATACATATTTCTTGGAACTAACTGACCTGGTTTTACAAGGTAACTATACATAAGATGCTCTGCAGCACGGCCTTGATGAGTTGGAACTAAATATTTGTAACCAAGCACATCCTGAACTGCTTGCTCTAGATTATAAAAATTGCGAGCCCCCGCATAAGCTTCATCGCCAATCATCATGCCAGCCCATTGATTATCTGACATAGCGGAAGTTCCAGAATCAGTTAATAAGTCAATAAAAACATCTTCAGATTTCAATAAAAAAGTGTTATAACCAGCTTCTTGGATTGCTTGTTTTCTTCTTTTTTCATCGGGCATTCCTACGTGTTCAATAACTTTAATTTTAAAGGGTTCAACAGGTCCATTCATATTCTTATTCCCAACACATTTTAATTAAATAGGAAAATTAATCAGAATTGAAAAATATTTGTATGAAAGGCTCCCATTTCTTTCCCATGCTGCTATTATTCTTTTTCCTTAATACTGTAGCGGTATTCTCAATTATTAGATTCGTAGTACCAAAAATTATAGTAGCTTCTTTTAGTTTTTATGTAAAATTAAATATGATTTAAAATGAAAGGGTATACCTTATCTCCATAAAATTTATGACCTTTAGTTTGTAAATCTATTAAAAAATTATCAGGATGCTTAGATTCATAATACGCTTTTTGGATTATCGGGAGGGCAATCTCAACTCCTTCAATGGGAAAAATTTTGTCTTTTTTTCCCATGGTTACCGCAACTGGTAATGGTGCTAATGATGCAAAGATATCGTATAATTCCACATATTTACGGAGTTCTCCGCTGTAATTGCAACCACAATGATGCATTGAGAGAATTGAGTGCTCCCATGTTCCAAAATAACCTGATACAGCACAAACCTTAATTCTTTTGTCTAATATTGTTGTAAATAGACATATCGCACCACCTCCAGAATGTCCAACAATTCCTAATCGTTTAGAGTCTATCTCTTCCCTCGTTTCCAAATAATTCATTAAACCTTTTATTTCTGTAATGCGAAGTCCAATCATATCTAAACCTAAAAATCTAACCCAATTAGACCTTGGACCCTCATTTTGAAAAAACAGAAAGGATCTATTTATAAATCGCTCACGTTCTCCCATTCCAATCCAATCGAGAGATAAAGTAATTAAACCACGCACAGCTAGCTCATATCCAAAATATTCTTTACTCTTTGATTTTTTTAACCCAACTGAGGTATCTTTACTCATGTTATGACCATGAACACAAATACATGTGGGTGTTTTCGATGTAGCGTCATTTGGAATGCACAATATAGCTGGGACTCTCAGGCCAGGTAATGCCATCAAAGAGAATTTTATAAATTTAATCTTATTAGCTTCTGCTTCTCCATGGAATTCGATCTTATTTTCGTTTAGCGGTAAAGGTTCTAATACATTAACCTTTTGAAATATTAGGTCATGAATTTGTTGTTTCCACTCATCAAATGGTATTTTAGGTTGCTTAAAAGTGTAGCTTAATTTAGGTGGGTGGTCTTGAATCCATTTCTCAACAAAAGGTTTTAATGAGTAGGAGGAATCTGTTCTTTTCCTGTCAATTTTTTTTAGTGATTTTTTTACTGAAGTTAAATTAAAAGGGGACATATTGAAAAGTTACTTCTATATAATATAAAGTTTAAATAAAAAAAACACGAAATTTTGTCTAATAAAAAGTGAAATAAAAATTCTAAAAAGAGACAAAAGAAAGTCATTAAGATGACAGATAATGAAAAACAACTGAATTATTTCTCGCTTGGGCAAAAAGTCTCGACAAAAGAAAAAATTTTTTTCGGTTTTGGAGTTTTAGCTGACTATCTTTTAGCTGGAATCTTTGGGTTGTATTTAACAGATTTTTATATCAATGAAGTCATGATTTCTTATGAATTATTTATTATTGCTCAGATAATATATTTTTTAGTGAATTCTATTAATGATCTTATTTTTGGATTTTACGCAGATCGCACTCGTACAAAATTAGGGCGCAGAATTCCCTACATACGATATGGTGCACCAATTTACGTTTTAACTTTTATTTTTCTCTGGTTTCCCTTACCAGGTACATATCCAGGAAATCCTACACAAGGTCAAGCAATAAAATTTCTTCAATTGATGTTAGGATATGTTCTTTTTGATACGATGCTTACAATAGTAATCCTATCACTTGTAGCACTTCCACCAGAGATGACTGAAAGTACATCAGAAAGAGCTAAATTTTCTCTGTATCAAACTGTTTTTGGGGGTGTTGGTGGTGTATTAGTATTTATGGTTCCTTCAATCGTTTCTTTAGGATGGGATATTTTTAGAGTGTTTATTATATTTGTTGCTGTCATTGCGATGTTTTGTTTTATAACTTTGTCGTTTGGGATAAAAGAAAGAAAGCAATTGTATGAAAAAGAAAAATATGATCAGAATTTGTTAAAGGAGATAATACAAACCTTCAAAAATAGAGCTTTTATCTCTTTTTTGATTTTTTATTTTTCAGTGAGTTTTTTACAAGCATTGGCAATTTCTTTCACGCCATTCTATAGCGCTATCGTCGGATTAGATAACGATACTTTAGTTCTAATGTCATTTTATATAGGAAATGGGATCGCTATACCATTATTTCTTTATTTAACTAATCGAATTGAAATTAGTAAAATCATCATAATATCTGCCGGTACTTGTTTAATTGTTATATTTTTATTATATATTATCGATTTAATCTTTAACTTGAGTTTTCTATATTATATAATTTTTATATTAGTAGGTTTGTTATTTGGAACAAGCATTGTTTATTATCCCTATATCGGGAATTGCATTGACCAAGATGAGTTATACACTAATCGCAGAAGAGAGGGTATGCATTTTGGCGTGAATGCACTTTTCTCCAAATTTGGTGAATCAGGGCCAGCAATCCTAGGAGCCACTGTTTTAAGTATGACGGGATATATTCAAGGAGGATTAGCTGCAGAGCAACCTTTATCAGCCATAAATGGATTAAAGTTCTTGATTACAATTGTTCCAATGCTTTTTGCCATTGTATGTATTTTTAGCCAGTTCATTAATCCATTAAAAGGTGAAAATTTGAAAATGATGAAAAAAAATGTTATGAAACTACACGAACTAAAAGAGAAGAATAAAAAATCTCAAAATAAGAGTGAAGAATAAAAACTTTATTAGTTCTTTGGTGATGCTATTGTTTGTACTTTTATTTTTTTACATTTTATAGAATTTAAGTATCTACTTTTTTAATTGTTTCTAGTACCAATAAGAAAAAGGAAACAAGAAGACAACATAAAGTGTTGTAGATATGGAAAGTATTGATAATGCAATAATCCAACTTAACAATAGTTTAGATTTGAACTATTATTATTATTTAAAAAGTTGGAATCTATAGTCCATTTTTAATTTTTATATATTTAAGGAACAATAGGCCACGCTTTATCTTTAAGTTTTGGATCTGGAGCAAATTTCTCCATTCTTGCTAATTTATAGGAAGAAAGCTCTTTTTTATCAATAAAATATTTACTCTTCTTCAAGTCGTTTATTAATAAAACTGAATCGTTAAAATTAGGGAGCCATCTTTTTTCATAATAATGCATATGCATCATCATGGATTCTATTTTATCATTGTCTTCTATGAATTGACACATTGGATCAGCTAATAACGCCTTCAATAAATCATCATACTCACCCGAAAGTGCTGCATTTACCACTAATTGTTGATTTTTAGCATAAATTTTAACCCAATCATTTATAGGTTTCGGTAACGAGCCAATTTTGACAGGATGATACTTTCCGTTCTTAAAGTAACAAGGAACTTCAATAACGCTATTACTTGGCAACGATGGAATTATTCCATTGTTAATGACGTTACCAACGTGATGACGAGGAATATTTCGCTCCTTATCCTTTGGTATCATTAAGGCTTTTTCCCCACCCTCCCAGGGACGCAAAATTAATTTCAAAATCCACCTATTTCTTCTCTTTTGAAGTATTTTAAAGAAAGTATAAGTAAGTGTTCGTTCAAGATAAACATGATGAACATTTCGTAATTCTGTGATTCCAAAAGGTTTTTCCCTATGATTAAAATAATTGTAATATCGTGGTAAGAATTCGACAATGTGTCTACCTTCGACATACGTTAAAAATCCGTATTTTTTTAGTAGGTAATAGTTAAAAGGGATTCCAAATCTTTTAGATTGATAAGCATAATTAGCATTATCACGAATTTGAGGGTATAAATCTATTCCATCATTCTCAAATTTAGTTACAAATGCGAAGTGATTTACTCCACCGTAAAGTAACTCAACTTTTTTTTCTGCCGAGAAGTCTACATCACAATAGTGCAAATATTTAGCAAATTTTTTTCTACCTAGGCGAAACAGTTCGTGACATAGACCTATAGATTGCACATTGGGAGCAGCTTGAAATGCGCTAAGCATTGTAGTTCCTTGAGGATTGGTAAAGTTTAATACAAGACAGTTTGGGCATAATTCTTTTATATCTCTCATTATATTTACCATTATTGGGATGGTCCTAATTCCTCGGAAAATACCTCCAGGGCCTACTGTATCACCTGTGTTTTGAGGAATCCCAAATTTTAACGGAATATGTATATCAAACCATTCTGACTCTTGAAGACCAACCGAAATAGAGATTAAGACGTAATCAGCATCGGGAAGTGCTTTCCTTCTATTTGTTGTAGAATGAACATTAATATTTTTCTTATGAAATTTAGTCATATATTTCATAATAGTGCTAGTTAATTTTAATGAGCGAAGATCAATATCAACTAACCATAACTCTAAGGGGTGTAAAATCTCTGCTTCAAGAATATTCATAAAACACGGAATACTAAATCTAAAAGAACCAGCACCAATATAAACCAACTTTGAAGGCTTGTTTTTTGTCATGTGCAAGTATTTTTTACAATTAATTATTACATTGCATTAAATTTTACTTATTTTTTCTTGGGTAACTGAAAACTCTAGAATTTAGAAATTGTTTAATAATCAAAATAAATTGATAGTTTATCATTAGGGTTAATGCTAATAACATTTTCAAAGATTATTGAAATCAATTTAGCTTTTTGTTTATCTTCATACTTAATTTTACTATCATTTAATTTCACCACAACATAATTATATCTTTTCTCATCATGTATTAATTCTAATTCTACTTCTTTTAGTTCTAATATGCCAGCATACACTATAATGGTAACAATTTGTGCATTTTTTCTTCCCTTTTGTTCTACTACACCCCAAGATTTTGAATTAACATAAACTGACCGAAAATCACTTTTAGTTATTTTAGGTTGAAATCTTAACAACTTTTTAATTGAATTATAATAATAACCTTCTAAGGCCATTAAAACACACCATACATCCATTGCTCGATAATAATGATCTCCACATTCAACATGACTCCAAATCATACCTACTCTGAGATATCTATCGTAGACTTCTTTAACTATTTCGAGCCCATCTTTAATCATACCTTCTTGAATGAATAATGAAGCGACACAATACTCAGTTCCAGTCCAAGGAGAGTCAGATTGAGAATTTCTATCTATTGTTTCACCTTTATCATAATGTTTTTCTGGATAGAATCCATTCAATAAACCTTGTTCAGGTTGACGGCAATACTTATTTATAGCTTTTAACATCATCGTAGTCCGTACATCGTCGAATAAATGGCCGAAATCAAGAAGATTTGCGTACCATTGTCCATTTAACCCATCAGCATGAATAAAATAATCTTCTCTTTTATCATTTGGCTTAGCGTGAGGATTTTTCCATAACAAATAATATTTTCCATTCCATAACAAATTTTCAATTGATTTTGTTGCTTTTATTAGAATATTTCGTAGTTTTTCCGCGTAATTCTTTTCATTGTAAATTTCAGCTATTTTTATCGTAGCAATTAAACTAGCAATCCAAATACTACTTACGTAAATTGAATAACCATAAAAATCCCAACCATCGTAAGTTTGAGCTCCAATATATGTATTTGTTTCAAAACGGCTAAACATATATGGTAAACAAATATCTTCATTAATAACATGTATTCTTAATACTTGATCTATTGCTAATTTAACATGATACCATAATTTGTCAAGAAATTCTTTTTCTCCAAGATATATGTAATTTCGGTACACAAGTAGAGCAAATTTCATGGGTAATTCTATCATTGAATATCCATCTACATGGTCAAAATTACCCGGAAAAGAATGCGGAATCCTTCCAATGGGATTTTTCCTCGTCTCCTCCATGATCCTTTTTATTACTATCAATCTCTTTTCATTATTATGGAGGATTGATTCATCTTTTTTAACTGATTCATTGAACTTTTCAGCATTTTCTTTAAAAGCCATGAAATACTTGAAGAAGTGTTCTGAAGTTTCGGATAATTGAAATTTAGCTGTTAAAGATAATTGACTTTTTTCTAGCTCTGGAAAGAATAAAACTACAGGGAAAGAACCATAATATGTCACGTCGAGGGTTTGTAAGCCACAACAACCTAATCCCTCCCAAATTCCAAACCTTCCTTTCTTATCGAAAAATGAACTCGTAATAAATGTTGTTAGTTGGCTATTTATTGAATCAGCTAACCAATATTCGAAACTGGAGTTATATAACGCTTCTTTAAATTGAAGCGAACGCCGATGCAATGTATCTATATTATTAACTATGTAGGAAGCAACTTCTACAGAATCTTTAAACCAATTTTCGTACATATGTCCCATACTCTCACTACTACCAAAAGGAATGTGATTTGGAAAATACCAAGTGAGTATAAAGGTGATCGCTTTCTCTTCAAATGCATGAAGTTTTACACTTGAACTTAAAGCTCCTTGGTTTCCTTTAAGAATATATTCAAGGGGTAGTCGTTCTAGAAGGTCAGATGGAAAATTTACACATTTTTCCAAAGCTTTTAGCTTCTTTTTTTCGTCTGTTAGAATTTCAGGATTTAGTTTTACCAAATCATCAAATTTTTGTTTCGCTGTATTATCTTTTTCAATTAAAAGTTCTAATAATTTTTTCCATCTGAGGTTATTATCAGTTATAAATCGCAAATCTATCTTTTCAAATTCTTGAAATTTCTTTGCAATATCGGGAAATAGAAGTTCTTCAAGTTCTGTTTTATACCACACAGGGATCGCTTTATAAAACCTTCTAAATTTCGAAAAATTATCAAGGACCATGACTAGATTTTCTAATATGAAGGTGTCAGAATCTATTTCATCTCTATTTGGCTCATCGGAATTTGGGAGTACCCCTTTTTCTTTAAATTCTTTCCAAAATGTTGAATGGGTAACTTTAATGGAAGTATATGATCTATTTGAAAGAAAAGACACATTTTCTTTATTACTTGTACTAATAAGAGTCATATTTCCATTAAACGTAGGATGGTTTTCTGGAATACCATTTCCGCTAAATTTTATTGCAATCTTGTTGTCTAAATCTATTTTTTCATTTTTAAGCTTCTTTTTAAATAGTCCGAAACCAATTGGATTTGGAATAGCAAATAAAATAGAGCTGAAAAAAGGTCTAGATGTTAAATTTTTAATTTTAAATTTAAAAATTGCACATGGAAGCGATGAGTTTTTTAGATCTAAGGGTATAAATGGTGAAAATGCCTCAAGAGACACCTTAACTGGAAAAATTTCCTGATCATCGTCATAAAATATGTTTATAAAAGGAAATTCTCCGAGATAAGAGATATCTTTAATGTTTTTTATATCCGGGTTGATATAGAGGTCCCTTCCTTCGTCTTTTTTTATTTTTTGTAATTGACGGATAACAGGTGGTTTACCCTTTTCTCTTATTTGTATTGCCATCAACGATTCCCACGGTTGAACCACATTTGAATGGTTTCCTACTTTTAAGAACTGGTCACCGCTCCAAGGGCGATTGTTAAAAATTTGCCAATTCCATAACCTTGAATCAGCACGTAACTCAATAAATCCTGTTCCTATACCTCCTAAGGGTATTCCACAAATAATATTCTTTGAAGCCGCTTTAATTTTCTCTATTGGGGCTCTACTTGTTTTCATATTTTCCATGTTTTAATTTCTTTTTATTAGTTTAAAAACCTTCTCCAAATATCAAAACAACGACCATCTCCTGGGAATATTGAAGATATAAGGATTTTTATATATTTATGGAGGTTTTTAAATATATAACGAACTCTGAAGGTATGACGACTTCACTTTAAATCCTATTGGTTTGAGTAATATAAATTCATGGCAACTTGTACAAAAACAAGTGGGTTTTCTCAAAAATATTTAATTGTAGAGATTTCAATATTTTTGCTCTTATTTTTTTTTCATAACTGAAATTTATTCATAGATTTTAAATTTTAAATTAGAGCTTTTTATTTGCTTTTAACGAAAATATCATTGGAACAGAATGTTTAAAAGTTTGGAATTCCCAATATCCATCTTCCCTTTGCTTCATATCAGGATGAATTGGAAAGAAGCAAAAGGGAAACTCATGTAAGAATTCTATTTCAAGATCAACACTTATTATTGAATTTACAATATCGCCTATTGTATGAAACCACTCAAAAGTAGTCTTATTTTTAATAATTTTATCAGTTTCAACATAAGTTTTATCATCATCAAAACTAACTGGCTTACCTTCCGTAAAATAATTATATCCAATTTCAAATCGATTTTCAAAATGCTCGTCAATTAAAAATCCAATTGGATGACTATCAACAACATAAAAAGTTCCTCCTGGTTTCAGGCAATAATTAATAACCTCTGCCCATTTATAGAGATCAGGTAACCAACATAGTACACCATAAGAAGTAAACACAATATCGAACTTTTTTGATATTAGGTTTGGTATATCATAAACATTAGATTGAATAAACATGGCAGGGATGTTAAGTTCATTACTCAAATTTCGTGCTAATTCAATAGCTTTATCTGAGAAATCAACACCGACCACCTCCGCTCCTTTTCGTGCCCAAGAAAGTGTATCCATACCAAAATGGCACTGAAGGTGAAGTAGTGATTTTCCTTTGACAACTCCTAATTCTTCAAGTTCTATCGGAAATAAAGAGTTTTTTCCTTTCTTAAACCCATTCAAATCGTAAGTTTTAGAATTAGCATTAATTTTAACCAATTCATTCCAGCGTTTTAAATTAGCGTCAAAGAATTCTTTATTTTTCACTTCTATCACATTCAATTGTAGTTTAAAGAATAATACAGTATTAAATTAAATATACTTAGATTTTTATTATGTTTAATTCTTCCTTCGAATTAGCAGAACCAGCTAAAATAGAGTCTTTGATATTTAAATTATTAAAAGTAAATTTACTATCTTTAGCAATTATACAGTGTTCAAGTTTGAAGTTTTCCCCTATGAAGACATTATCTAAGATTATTGAATTAGAGATTTCTACATAATTTCCGATAATAGAATTTGCACCAATATACACATTTGGACCTAAAAGAACATCATCTCCAATCTTTACATCTTTTTCTAAATATACTGGTTCAATGAAAGTTGGATAATCTCCCAAATATTTGTTAATATGGTTTGTTAATTTCTTTAAAGTGTTTTGAAATAAATCTGAAATATCAGATTCCTTGATATCATCAAGATTTTCACATAAATTTTGAATTTTTTGTATTTGTTCTTGCATTTTTATCCCTATTTATAATTAATCCCCATTAATTCTATCATTTTATGAACATTTTCCCCAGTTTTAGCACTTGTTGTTATGACTTCAATATCCGGATTAATTCTTTTAGCATCAGAAATCATTTTATCAATATTAGTACCCAATCGTTCTTGAAGATCTATTTTATTAATTATCGCTATATCAGAAGATTTAAATAACATAGGATGTTTCTCAATAACCCATTCACATTCTGTAATCGATACAACAACTATTCTTTTATCTGTGCCAAGAATGAAATCTGAAGGGCATATTAAATTACCTACATTTTCAATAAAAACAATATCATAATTCTCTAATTCTTTATTTCTTATTATCTGAAAAATATGATACGCGTTTAATGCACATTCTCTACCAGTATTAATTTGAACTGTCTCTGCTTTATGCTTTTCTATACGGTTTGCATCTACTCGTGTTGTAATATCACCACAGATAACTAAAATACGATAATTTGAAGCCAAATTTTCAGTTATTTTTTCTAATAATGCTGTTTTGCCTGCTCCAATTGCACCAACAATGTCAAATGATTTGATATCATAGCTTTTAAACTTATTATTTATTTTTTCAGCTAATTGCTCATTATCTTTTTCTACTTCTTTTTTCGTCTGTATAACTAAATCTCTAATTTCATCAGTTGCTAAATTTGTACTCTCAAGCTCTTTAATTCTAGTTATCTCTTTTTCTTCTTTTTCTGACATCGAAAAATACTACCTTTTTTAATTCATTGTATATATTTTCTAAGGAAACATTTGAAAAAAATTTGCATATTATAATATATATATCCTAACTTTTCATTATATTTTCCGTATAACAAGGTACAGGAAGATCTTTCATTGTTAATAAGCCTGGTCTCGCATTCAATACTTTTGGTATTAAATTTGCAACGATTCCTGAAGTTCCAATATCACCATGAATCCCTCCAATAATTTTTTGATAGATAGGAGGGATGCCCTCTACTTCTATACTATCATATTCTTCGTGCTCACCAGCATAGGCTATGAAATCTAAAGTAATAATTTCCTTATTCTCCTTATTAGCTATGCATTTGCTACTTAAACCACATACATATCCTTTTGATATTCTCTCTCCATATGATGTTATAAACTCTTTGTCTGTGATTATCGCCTTTGGAGCAAATTCATGTATTTCGTCATATTCAATTCCTAAGGCTGCAATTATCATTTCTATTGATTGAGTTAACCCCACATGTCCTGTAATTTCTCCTTTACTTATTTTCTCATGAAATTCTCCAATTTTTAGACCAGTTCCTATTTTGCGCTGAAATGATTCTCTTCTTTTAGCAGAATTCATCATTCTAGTTACTTTTATTGATTCTACTTTTTGGCAGGGAGCAGTAATAAAAATTGGGAATAAATCCATAAGATATCCAGGATTTATTCCAGTACCAATTATAGTAACGTTTTTAGATTTTGCTAGCAAATCTAATTCTTTAGAAAGTTTCGAGTAATTTTGGAATGGATAAGATAGTTCTTCACATAAGGAGATTACATTACAACCTGCTGTAATAGCCTTTTTTATAAGAGGAGCAACCTGCTCTAATGAAGATGAAGTAGCTATAAACACAACATCTACCTTCTCTCTTGAAAGTACGTAATCCAAATCAGTTTTGATTCTAATATTGGATCCTTCTTTAATATTTAAAATCCTATCTAATGTTTTATCACAAATCTCGGGATCAATATCAATAACAGCTTTAAGATTAATATTTTTCCGTGTAAGTAGTAATTTAGCAATAATTTTTCCCATTGGTCCTAAGCCAACTTGGATCACATCATATTGACCATTCAATTCTTAATCTCCTTTTTTTAAAATCTAAAAATTTATATAATTAATTAAATTGAGCACGAGACACGGGTTGGCCAATTTCTTCTACTATATTTTGTATCTGCATAATATGATCATGTTTATGAGCCATTGAAAGAGACCCTAACCCATGTAAACCTGAGATACCGCGATTAAAAAGGGCTAAATGCAGCAATGCTTCTCGCTTTTTATCAGAATATTCAATTATATCTTTTATTGAAGGCTTTTCAATCCATTTTGTGAGGACATGAAGCATAATAATTGATTTATGCCCTACTGCTTTAATTGGTAATTTATTTTCAATAAAATATTTATTAAAATTTTCGAGTAATTGTTCTCCTTCTTTATTTATTCTATGATACTCTTGTTGAGACCCATTTAATAGTTCTAAAGTTTTTAGACCTGCTACCATACTTAGTGGATAACCTGAAAAAGTCCCTCCACCAATTAAAACTTGGTTGTCATAATGGGGACTAGATCGTTCTATAATGTCTCTTCGACCACCGATAGCTCCTAATGGCAAACCTCCTCCAATAATTTTTCCCATAGTTGTCAAATCAGGTATTATGTTCAATTCATTTTGGAATAATGAATTTGAAAATCTATATCCAGTAATAATTTCATCAAAGATTAGAAGAATATCGTAATTCTCGGTTTCTTCTCTT
>JBHLJZ010000112.1:0-12524 GCA_048887165.1 Candidatus Hodarchaeota archaeon
ATCTCAAGGAATACTTCAAAATTATTATTATATAAGAAA
This sequence comes from Candidatus Hodarchaeota archaeon, assembly GCA_048887165.1. GTDB lineage: Archaea > Asgardarchaeota > Lokiarchaeia > Sigyniarchaeales > SOKP01 > SOKP01. Next base: position 40 of record JBHLJZ010000112.1, read on the forward strand.
TTTCCCCTTGCTATCTTCAAATAATCTATTAAATCTCCTGTCATTAAAACAAAATCGAGTTCATTATCCTTCACTTTAGAATTTACAAATCCAATAAACTTTCTAAGATTAAAATTGAAGTTATATTTTGCCCATCTTAATTCTTCATATCTCTCATCCTGAAATTCTTCTTTAAATTCAAAATTTCTAACCAATGCGAATTTGTCTATCTTTTTAAGTTTCTTTTCTTTATTGCTATAACGGGCAATCTTAGATCGAACTTTCTCTTTAATGAAGTGCAATATAAAATCGTTTCTACGTGCTACATGAAAGTCAGAAGCATGAATGAAATTAAGATCTTTCCAATCTTTATTAAATATTGCAATGCTATGATAATTAACTTTATTTTCCATCATGTTTGGTATATCATGAACGATATCAAACAAGATAAAATTTCTGCCTGAAAGTTTTAAATCTGATTGTATTTTCTTTATAGTGTGAATTTCTATTTCAAACTTTATTTTATATAATTCTTTTCTATTACCAAAAATGTTGTTAATCTGCAATAAACTATTGAATATATCCCACACAATACAATTATCTTCTTCTAGGATAGGTTGTTCTCTAAAATCTAAATTTTCAATTTTTTCAATTTCATTTAATTTTAATAGATATTTTTCTCCTCTTCTCTCCTCAAATTCACCCTCATCTTTTAAAATTGGTTGAATATAAATATTAGAATAAAAATGTTCTAATATTTCTTGAACAGATTGATTTGGAATAGTAATTATCAGACAATCGATTATTATATTATTTTCGAATTTTCCTTCATAGTCCAAGAAATCCATTAAATTGATTACAATCGGTTGTCCTAAGTTAGGTTTGATAATTATAGGATATTTTCCTTCATTTAAGTTAAGCATTTTTCTATGATTGGGTGAAATAGTTGAAATTAATTTTATAATTATTATTTGATTTTCTTAATTAAATATATTAATTTATAAAAATTCGCTATGCAGAATTTATAACTAATTTTATTAATCATATTCAGATTAAAAAAAAATAATCTTAAAAATGCTACTCATATTTAAATTTATGGTTTGAGTTATTAACCATTTCCGTTTATACATAGAAAAAGTCAAAAGTTTAAATATTGGTAAATTGTATATCTTATAAGGATGGTTAAAAGATGCATATAATGAACGCTTTATATAGAAATCTATTTGATCAAAAGAATTACCGTTTTTTATATTCTAATAAAAAATAAATTCAAATTTAATATTCTATTTTTACTTAATTAAAAAATAAATATCTTTAAGGTTTATAAACCAAAAACATGCCTGATGAGATTAACGAAGAGGAAAAAGATAGTAAATCTGAAAGAGAGATCGAAAAAGTAGATAAAGAGTATTTATCAAAAGCTAAGAATTCGAGAGACTTGATTGATAAAAAGTTAAGAACTTTTGAAAATAGCATTGAAAATATATCTGGAACAATTAAAAATGGGGAATCTGATGAGAATGAAAAAGAAGTAGTGAAAAAAGCTGTAAAAGAAGTTAGTGAAGAAACAAAAGAAGCAGAAGATAAATTGAATACAATTTTAAAGAAAATAGATGATAAAGAAGAATATTTAGCCGCTATCGAGGAAACAATTAAAGTACTTGAAGAGCGTTATAACCGAAAAAACGAAGAGATGCAGAATTTAGATGAAAGGTTAGAAATAATAAAGGAAAGTAAGGAAACTCTCGAAGAAGAATATAAAGAACTTCTAAAGAATAATGAACAATTAGTTAAAACTTATGAAACTAGACAAGTAGATTTAATTGTACTTACAGACAGTGTTAAAGAAAAAGTAGCTGCTCAGGATGATCTTCGTTCAAAAATGTTAAATATAAATCAAGAGATTCAGGAAAAAAATGCTTTCCTTGAAAAGCAAGAAGAAGAGATTGAAACTTTGCAAAAAAAAATTAAAAGTCTTACTGCTGAAAATGAGACTTTAAAAGTTTCTATAAGTAAAAACAAGTTCGAATTAGACCATTCTAATAAAGAAATTGAAGCTAAAGAAGAAGAAAAGAAATTATTATCAGAACAAATCGATAAAAAAGAAGCGAGAATTAAAACGATAGAGCAACAAATTGAAGATTATAAAGAAGGCTTTCCCGAAATGGAACAGCAAAGACAAGCTTACGAGGAACTTCTAGCTAAATATAAAGTTCAATTAACAGAAAAACAACAAGTAATGATTGATCTTGAATCTCGTATTCAAAATTTGAATGATAGCTTAATAGCTATTAATGAATCTATAATAAAAAAAGAGAGTCTAATTGAAGCAAATGAAAAAAGATTAGATGAAATAAAAAGGAATATTGAAAATACGAACATAGAATATATAGAGCGAGAAGAGCGATTAGATTCTCTTACTGAAAAACTTGAATTTATGCAAAACGAGCATGATAAACTTATTAAAGCAAAAGAACTAATTGAGCAAAGTAATAATGATGCAAAGGCTTTACTTCAAAAATTAAAGGTCGAACTAGAAAATCAAGAAGAAGAAATAAGGGATAAAGAAAGTAGAATTCACAGACTTGAAACATTATCATTTATATATCGGCTCTCTAAATTTTTTGGAGGTATCTTGATCTGTTTCGGAATTTTTTTAGTTATTTTAGCTATTGGAGATATGTTTAATTTCATTGATTTTGGAAGTGTTAATCTTTTTACATCTGGAGATTTTGACATAAGCGTCATAAGTTTATTATTATTAATAAGTGCATTATTTACTATAATATCAGGTATATTCCATTTAGAAAAATCTTGAATTTTTTCAATATTGTTTGTTTTAATTTTCTAAAAACTAAAATAAATGATAGAGATTGAACGAAACTAAGACAGAGGAAGTACCACCAGCAAGGACATTAAAATTGTATCAAGGAGTCCTTTATGGGATTGGATGTGGAATCGGAGGATCAATATTCGTTCTTCTTGGTAATGGAATTGAAATAGCAAAGTCAGGCGTTATAATTAGTCTAATTCTTGGAGGAATTTTAATATTTTTTACAGGACTCAATTATGCAGAATTATCTACAAGTCTCCCTATAGCAGGAGGTGCTTATAATTTCACTAAAGAAGGTTTGGGGGGCTTCTTGGCATTTATTATTGGATTCTTTTTATGGATCGCTAATATAGCTACCTGCTCTTTCTCAGCTCAGACTTTTGCATTAGTGATTGATGAAATTTTTAAAAAAACAAATATAACAGGTTTATCTCCTTTTGTGGTTCCACTTGCTATTTTCTCAATTATTTTTACAAGTATTGTAATATTTAGAACTCAGCGAGTTGCTATTAAAGCACTCCTATACTTTACAGTTTTTCTTATTATTATTTTCTTCTTTTTTATAATTACAGGGCTATTTATTCCACCCCTTAGCTATAATCCTAATTATGATCCTAGTTTCATTGGTTCAGGAACGAATTTCTTCGGAATAATATACTCATTTTCTATATTATTTATCTTTTTTACTTCAATAACTTCAAACATCGCATACTTAAATCCAGATTTAAAAAATCCATCAAAAAGTATTCCAAAAGTAAACATATTAGCTATTTTAGTCACTTTAATGATATATATAGCTGTTTCTTATGTAGTCTTAATAAATATTGGAGGTGATGCAGAAAATTTAGGAGATAGACCAATTCTATTAGCTGACGTATTAGAAAACGTATTTAATAACGTTGCTGGATTTTATATTATGGCTGTTGCCGCAATTATTTCAACTTTTATAGCAATGAATGCTGCATTAGGATCGGCAGTAGCTATTATTACAGCTTTAGCAAGGGATCGATATCTTCCAAAAAAAATTAAGCAATTAAAGAAGAAATCAGATTTACCGGCATTAGGATTAATGTTGACAGCACTTATTGCAATTATTTTTACAATTTTTGCAGGCATTGGATTGGCAGCTGAAACTACAATTTTTATTTACTTTTTTGGATTAGCATTTGTTAATTATGCAGCTGTAATATTAAGAAGAAAAAGAAAAGAATTAGATAGACCATTTAAAGCACCATTTTTTCCTTATTTACCAATTTTTATAAGTATTTGTTTCCTTGTATTTGCTCTCTTTTTATCAATAGAAGCAATTCAATTGGGCTTCGTAATTTCAATAATTGGAGTAGTGTATTATTTGTTAACGATTGCAGATAGATCATCAATAACATTAACATTAGCAGGAATAAAGTTTTGTTTATTGATACTGCTTGGTGCATTTATTTATCTCATTAATAATTTCTCAAATGTAAGTAGTGATTTAATTTTTATAAACAGAATGTTAATAGGAATTTTGGTGTTTACGATTGGAACAATAATTTTTGATATAATCCCATTAAGAGAAATGGCATATTATTTTATAAAGAAAATTGATAAAGAAAAGGTAGCAATTAAATTTGGGAATGCTCAAATAATAGAATTAGGCAAAAGAAGGACAAAAATACTTCACTTTATTAATATTTTAGTAGCGATATCTCAATTCATTTCCTTTATTATTATTTTTATATTTATATTTATATTTTATTTTGATATTGTTATTATTGAAGAAATTACTTTTGGTAATGTAATCATTACACAGCAAGCTGGAAAATATCTCTTTAATTCAATTTTGATTTTCTTTGGAATTTTTCTCAGTTTTAGTGGAATTATGTTATGGTATATCAATCGTGAATTAAAAGAACTAGGTATATAACTTTAAAATCAACATACGTTGTTTTTATGAAAGATCTACCAAAAATAAATCTACATATCCATTCAAATTTCTCTGATGGTATTAATAGTATACCGCAAATAGTTAAGAAATCAACTAAATTAGGATTAAAATATATTAGTATTACAGATCATTTCACAAATTCATGGAAGTCAAATATAATTCCAAATTTAGATACTATAGACAAACTAGAAGACTATTTTAAGCAAATATCTTTATGTCAAGAATTTCTCAACTATAAAAAGATAGATTTAACGATTTTGAAGGGTGTAGAAATTGATATTCAAAGTTCTCAAAGTCATATTTTAAAATATATTAATCCAATGAAATTTGATATTATTTTATTTGAATATTTAGAAAATCCTGAAGGTATTGCTTTTATTAAAATTTTACTTGATAATTGGATAAAAAGTAGGAAAGTAAATAATAATTTCAGTGTTTTTGGATTAGCTCATTTTGATCCTTCTTACTTTATATATGGGAATCTCAATATGTTAATAAAATTTCTAAATAAATACGAAATATTTTTCGAATTTAATTCAAGTTATTCCCACTGTTATTCAAGGAAAAATGAACTATTTTTTCAAGAATTGAAAAATTCAAAAATTAACGTTTCTATCGGTACAGACTCTCATCATCTTATGGACCTTGGTAAACTTGAAGAACCACTTGAAATGGTATTTTATTATAATTTAGAAGATAATTTACAAAATTTAATTCACAAATTAGAAATGAGGAAAGATAGGATCTAATATTATTACTTACTTCTTTGAAGATAATTCATATAATATTTAAATGCTTGTTCAAACAAGATATCAAGCATATCTATTTCGCTTTGTTTACTAGGATCTAATAAAATCTCTTTTAAACGCCTCTTGGTGATATTAAAAATCTCTTTAGCATTTATTAAGCGTTCATGAACAGAATAATTTGCCATTTCAGAAACTTTTTTATTAGATTTAATCTGCCATTCACCTAATGCACTCCAAATTATACCTCTCATTGCTAAAACTGGGATGTTAATTAGTTCACACAGGCGATTAGAAAATATTTGAATAACTTTTAGTTGAATTGGGTTCAACATTACTTTTACATAATCTTTTTGAATATGATCTAAAGCTTCTCTGTTCAAACTAATGGCGTATGCCATAAATTACTCAACCCTTTGTTTTTAACTATTATTACAACTTTAATTTATATAAAGATTTTGATTTATGATTCTCCTAATTAGCATATATTAGGAAACCTTTATAAATACCATGTTTAATTACTAGTAACTACTGGAAAGTTTAGATATGTTTTCAAGTTCTTTTTAGATTAAATAAGTCGAAAAGAAAAAACAAAAATTATTTTAAATTAAGTTTTAATTTTCCTTTAATATGGAACTGAAAGAAAAAATTGAACTAGCTGTAAAATGGATTTTTGAATCCAAGAATCTGGTAGTTTTCACTGGTGCGGGAGTATCTACCCATTCGGGATTACCTGATTATCGTGGTCCAGATGGTGTATGGACAAGAAGAGATAAGGGGCTACCCCCTCCAAAAAGCCCCCCTTGGGATCAGGTAAAGCCGAATGTTACTCATTATGCAATAGTGGATCTTTTAGAATTAGGAAAGCTTGATTATTTAATCTCACAAAATGTCGATGGCTTGCACGCAAAATCTGGTATTCCCTTTGAGAAACTAGCAGAACTACATGGAAATATGTATTTTATGAAATGCCTGGAATGCAATAAGAAAATGACGTTTGAGGAAGCAGACTGGGATAAATCAAAATGGGGTCAAGGATATCGTACTCAGAATCCCCGAAAAGGGCAGCCAACTTGTCCATCATGTAATGGTAGAATTATATCGAGTATTGTAAATTTTGGTGATCCTTTACCCTATGATGAACTTGAAGAATCAATTAGGAGATCTGAAAATGCGGATGTATTTTTTGTTATTGGGTCATCATTAGTTGTGACTCCCGCAGCAAATATGCCTGGAATTGCTAAACAATATGGTGCTAAGCTAATAATCTTAAACCAAGGAGAAACACCTTATGATTCTGTCGCAGATCTTAGATTTTTCGATGACATCGCCGACGTATTACCTCCAATAGTAGAAAAAGTTAAAGAATTGTCAAAAAAGCTTTAATGCTTTTTTCTTTATTTTAACTCAGCATAAAGATCTTTTGCTCTCTCAAATTCTTTCAATACTTTTCTTCCCTCTTTATTGGAAAGCGAAAGTGAAATACTAGCATTACGACTTAAAGAACCAGTGAAGATTTCTTGACCATCAGAATATATTATAATATTTCTACTTGCATATTCTGAATCTGCTTGAATTACAACTTTTTGTTTTTCAACGTTAATAGTTAAATCTATTCGCCTATCATCTCCTTTATACCGAAATACACCCGATTTACTATAAACTTTTGTCTTTGAAGCTTTAACTGGGTTAATTGGGTTTATTACAATGTCTTGCCCAAATGAATAAATTTCATAAGCTAATAAGTCTGATTTGAAATCTCTAACTTCTACTACAGGTCTTGCTAAATCTTTATCTCGAAATCCATGGGGGACTTTAACAGTCATCTTTAACACTAATACTGAAGTAATATCACCACCTTCAATAAAAATAATTGTATCTATTATAGAGGGTAACATACCAAGTTCAATACGTCCGATAAATCTTTGAATTGCATCAATCGCAGAAGAAGAATGAACTACTCCAACCATTCCCACACCTGACAATCTGAAATCAGAGTAGATTTCAAAATCTTTTGTTGTACGAACTTCATCAAATATGGTAAAATCAGGTCTTACTAGTAGTAGAATATCAGCAGAATTCTCTAAATTACCTTCAAGCTTTGTATATTGCGTTATTTCAGGTTTAACTTGTAGATCTCTAACACTTTCTAATGTTTTTACTACCTTATTTTGTTCTAAATAAAAATTCGCTAATGCTGCTGAAAAAGTAGATTTTCCTGCTCCAGGAGCTCCTGAAACTAAAATTCCTTCTGCTTTTTTTAATCTTTTATGTAGTTTTGCATCGATAGAATAGTCAGATAATGTAAGATTTACCAAAGGACGTACTGCAGTAATCTCAACATCATTGGAGAAAGGTGGACGAGTTATAACTATTCTGAATTCTCGCAATTGAGCAACAACAGCACCGTACTTTTCAATTTCAATAAATGAATGTTCATCTTCTCTTACATTTTCAATAATTTCAATCGCAATATCCTCAATAGTTTTTGATGATAATGGCTCATCTCTAACCCTCTGTAAATACCAATTTCCGGGGCTTCCCTTTTTGGCATAAGGAGGTAATGCTCTTTTAAGATGTATGCTCATAGTTGTTTCATCAAAAAATTCTAGTAATTTTAAAGAGAGAGGTCCAACTTTTTTAGGGATTGCCTTTTCCTTTACATACATAATCTCTAATCCCTCAAAAACTCCAACATCTCCTTGAATTCTGTCTGCAGTAATCAAAATAGCATTATTTTTAAGAGCTAGGTCCCTTATAAGTGCATCAAGTTCACCTCCCGGAGCCATCTTAATCTCTTCCCTTGTAGGCCTTTTCCCGATTATATGTAGAATAATTTTTTCTTCATTATGCAATTTACGCAATTCTCTCAAAACATGAAGGCCAAAAAAACCAATCTCTTTTTGAATATTGGTTCGATATTCTACTTCAGCAACTACTATATTAGAGATGTAAATTTCAGGTTTTTCACCTAATTCTCCATCTTCTATAATATCTAGAATCAAACCATTAAAGATAACACTAGTATCACATGCAAATTTATCTGGCATACTCATTTTCATCTATTTCTACATTATTTATAATTTGGAATTTATTGACACTATAATAAATAGGTTTACTTAACCTGTCCACAGTTGCTACTATTAAATCTTTACGAGAACTTAAAGCAACTCTCGACATTTTATCTAAATCTTTTAATTCAATAGGATCTCCTTCAAATACGGGATAAATTAAGAATTTTGCAGAATCTTTTTCGACATCTGCACCTCTCTTATAAACACGGAAATCAATCCCTTCACCATAGCCAGCTCTAACAATGTATCCTCTTTTACGTAAATCCATGTAGATGATGTACCTACTCCATAATCGTTTCTCAAATTGTGAAAAATGTTCTAGCGTCATCTCAAAGCTATATTGAGGTTCGGTTTGAACATCATCTTTCCACAATAGAATCCTCTGCCGCTCAATAAGAAGAAGCACTTCAATTGGTTCTAAAGCTAATACTTCATTACCATTTTCATCCTTTTCAATAGATCCTATATATGAATTTTTATAAAATTCTTCAATTCCTTTAGGATCGTAAATAAAAACCTTATTCTCCTTGATTATGCCTTTAACTTGTACTTTTTCTTCCATTATCAAAATAATATAATCATAATTTTTTAAAGAATTTGATTATTTCGGTCACAAATGGAGTCGCTACTGAGGGAACCTAAAATTTCAACCATTTATAAAAAAGAGATTAAACTTGAAATGTAAGTGGCAATATACAAAAATGCATAAGATCTCCGTTGTGGAAGTCAATTAATACGATCTTTTCTTTGAATTGATCTTGAATGTCATTAGGGATTTTAAGAACATACTCATAAATTGTGCCTAATGGCATGTAATTCCATACTCCTTTATCATTAATGAACTCAATAACGGTATTGTCTAAGTTTAATTCCTTTTCTTCTAAGAGGGTTTCAAACCATTGTTTAAATTTCATTTGGTTTTTCACTCTCCTTTCTGGGTTGATATTTAAATACTTCTTTTTTTTTTATATCTTAATGGATATAGATAAATTATTATTTTTAGTTATGAAAGCCGTTAGCGGAGAAGATAATCTAGAACAAGGAGCAGTTGGATATTACGGTTATGGGTTTGTTTTTAGGGATTATAAGCATTCTGCTGAACCTTATATTGTTACTCGTCATAGTAGCAAGGTTTGCGGAGTAGGTGCTTATTTTGGAATTACAGAGAAAGTTCTACAGTTAGATAAAATAAAGGATATTAATGAGCTAGTTCGTTATGATGAGAAATACGATTGTTTATATGGTGGTGCTTTAAAGACTCTTCTTCCTACACTTGAATTCGGTGGGAATGAATTTTTATTTGATGTCTGGGTTTTCGTGAAAACTCCAGATGGTAAGCAGTTTCCTGCAACTTTTTACTATGGACCTTCTGGTACTGGATTCGGAGGGTGGCATTATGAGATGTATGAGGTAATATTTCCTAAAAGTTTTACTCATCTTATTAACGCTAGTCCATTTGATTTTGATAAAAATGAGCTGGAGGGTTTATCTGAAGCGATTGAATGTGCTCTGAAGAAGGTTCCTCTTTCTGATTTTTATGGAGTCTATCATCATGATTTAGGAAATTGTTTAATGGGACTTAAAGGGAAGGTACCTTTTATGATAGAACTCGGCAATGAGTATGATGAGATTGATATTGATTTCTATTTGGACGAAATTGAGTATTTTAAAGATCAATAGTGAAGTTTATTCCAAAACTAAGATTTCTTGAATTGTGTAAAATATGTTAATAAATCCTCGAAATCTAGTAATTTTCTGCTCTTATCATTATCTTCCCATAATAATATTCGATTTCTTTCAGATAATAATAAAACTTCAATAGCTTCTAATATTAAAAATTTTTGCCCATCTACATTTTTTTCAATAGTTCCAATATAAGAAGTGTTATAAAAATCCTCAATTCCTTCCCTTTCAGAAATTATAACCTTATCTTCTTTGATGATCCCTTCAAACTGAGTTTTTTCTGCTTTTTCTGTCATCTCTTACATAATATAGCGTAACATATTTAAAGAATTTACTTGTTTATTTACCAAAAAGAAAATTAATAATTGACGGAACTAATTAAATGAGCTTTAATATGATGCGTATAATATACTTTTAAGCTCGATTTATAACGAAATCTACGAAGTTTCCCAAACTTTTAACATTTTCATAAAGTTTTGGAGCTTTTTCTTTTAAATAATCTTTAAAAACCTTCCAATTCTCCTTTTTTCCTAAAGGTGCCTCAATTAATAATTTTTTAACTTCATTCATGTCATAGGTAAAGAGTAGAGTATCATCAAATTTGTTAGCATAATCACTTAGTAAAAAAATATAAAAATCATTTAAATCCCAAGGATTTAATACATTGGCTGGTTTACTTCCATCCCCCGCTTTCTTTCCCCTCAATAAACGTGTATCAACTTGTGTTGGTAATACCATATTAAAATTTATGTTATCTTTTTTATATTCTGTTGCTATAGCTTTTTGCATACCTACAACAGCGTATTTACTAGCTACATATGCCGTAAGTCTTGAAGGAGCGTGTGGATAAGCTTCACTTCCAGTGATTATAAATCTTGCTTTGTTCTTTTGATCATCTATCTTCATGTATGGATAAGCAGCCTTGAATGTATAAAAAACACCTAATACGTTTACATCTAAAATCTGGGAGAATTTTTCATTATCAAATTCATGAGTTGCCCACATCCTCGAGTAACCCGCATTTGCAATTACTCCATTTAAAGGACCAAGCTCATCATAAAATGCTTTGAAAGCTTCTGCAACTTCTTCATATTTGGTAATATCTGCAATTTTTACAACTACTTTAATATCAGGGTTGATAGAAAAAGCTTCTTCTTTAGTTTGATTTAGTTCTTCTAAAGTACGTGATGTTAGACCAATATTTGCTCCTTCTTTTGCACAAGCAATAGCTATAGCTTTCCCTATTCCTCTCCCAGAACCAGTGATAACAATATTTTTACCTTTTAATAACATACTAAATTCAAAAATTTGTAGAATAAAAGTTTTACTTTAATAAGGGTTAACAAACAAAAAAATTATTTTAATTTTTTTTCTTTAATTATTCGTAGATGATGGACCTTTATAATAACCTTTTAAGAAGATTAAAGAAAGTAAATAAAATTGTATTTATGGGAATTGGAGAAGAGAAATTAACTGATGATGGGGTAGGTCCTTATATTATCAGTGAACTTCTAATAAGCTTCAACATGAAAAATCCTTTAAAGGAAAAATTTTTATTTATAAATGCAGGAACTGATCCAATGGTAAGGGTTGAAGATATTGTAAGATTTAAACCCTCACATTTGATTCTCTTAGATACATGTACTTTAAATAAACCTCCAGGCACAATAGCACTTATAGAACGTGAAAATATAAGTGAATATGTATCGATTTCGTCCCACACGATTCCAATTCATATTGTTATCGATCTTCTTTTGGCAAAAGTTCCAAACATACAGGTTATAATGATTGGATTTGTTCCAGAAAGTCTTGAAGGATTTAAGGATTTGAAGTTATATCAAGGAGACAAGATCAATTTTGAAGATTTAGGTAAAGAAATTGAACTTCCATTTTTTGAAATAAATTTAACTGAAAAAATACAGCAATCTGCCTTACAAGTAATAGATCTTATAAAAAAATTGATAATAGAACTCGATAATTAATCCTATATGCAAGTATTATATAGACATTTAGTTTAATAATTATACAATTATTAATTTATTTTAAACTTGAAAAATGTCAATTGTACCTATTTGGGATCCTTTTGAGCGATTTTTGTGGGGAATCGCAATAATCATTGCTCTAATATTAACTATTTACTTTATAAATAGAGCAGATAAAAGAAATATTTTTAATGAAAAATTAATAATGTTAAGTCTTGCTAGTTTAATTCTTGGTTTCACATTTAGCTTAATATTTACTTT
>JBHLJZ010000113.1:0-12209 GCA_048887165.1 Candidatus Hodarchaeota archaeon
CCATCATGTAAAAATTATGATAAGCTAGAAGAACTAGGGAATAAATGTATACGATTATACGAACAACTTGAGGATTATACCAAATTTGAAATACATAATTTTGAATATATAAAATTTGGAGCAGAACTAGCTAAGTATCTCGGAGAAAAGTTAAGAATTTCTTTCAATATAACGAAATCTCTTAATAATAGCAATATAAACCAAGAAAGTATTGTAAGACATATTCCCGATTTAGATTATATTAAGGATAAATTTGAGTATCTTAAAAAAAATTATGAAGAACTTTGGTTAAGAGCTGCTAAAAGACCGTGCCTAGATTTTAATCTAAAACTGTTTGATTTTGTTCTTAATTGTTATGAAAAAAAAAAAACCCAATTAAACAGTGGGATTCCTTTTGAAGATCCTTACATACCTTCAGAATGGATATGGGTTAAAGAAAGTGTTTGTCCTAAATTGCCACGATATTTTAGAAAGTCTTTCAAGATAAATTCCCCAATTAAAAAAGTGAAATTACAAGGGATAGCTTGTACTCATATGAAAATTTTTATCAATTCGAAATATGTAGGTGAGGTTTTCAGTAGAATATCCTTATCAATTCTGCCAATATATAATAGAGTTAAGGCATTTGATATCACTGAGTATATAAATATTGGTGATAATGTAATCGCAATTGAAGCATATAACTACGAAGGCTATAAAGGCGCAATTAACATTTTTCTTCAGGTTCTTTATGATGATAATAGGATTCAAGAAATTTATAGTGATAAAAATTGGATTTGTTGCAAGAACGTGGATTTAGATAATAATAACTGGATTTTATTACATTATGATGATAAAGATTGGAAACCCGTGAAATCTTATGGAAAGCCTCCAAAATTAAATGGTGATATTTTTAAACCAGATTTAATAAATGGGGAGATTTCGTTAACTCAAGATTATTTTGGAGTTGAAGGATTCTTTTATAATGCAATGACAATTTTAATTACATATTTTTATGGGAAATTGAAAAGATTTATTGGTAAAATATTTATAAAATTAATTAAATCAATTGTTCATTTACTCATTAAAAGACTGAAACCTTTCGATTAGGTAATCAAAATGGATGAGATAAAAGAAATTTTGGATAAGTTAATAAAAAATAAATGTTCTTTAGAAGAAGCTGAAAAATTATTAAAAGCTAATATTATTGAACAGGTTGGTGATATAGCAAAATTAGATGTCTTTCGTAAGTTGCGTACAGGAATAGTTGAGGTAGTTTATGCTGAAAACAAGACATCGCAAATGGTTTTAGACATAGCTAACTCTTTTTTAAAGAGAAAAAAGTTTACAATTGTTTCACGATATCAAGATGAACAAAAAAAAATTCTATTGAAAGAATTTGAACATAATGATAATTATGTAATGCAAATTAATGATCTAGCCAAAATTCTTATAATAAAAGAAAAGAGCTATGAATTTGAGAGCAAAGGAGGTAAAGTAGGAATAATAACTGCTGGTAGTTCTGACATTCCTGTTGCTGAAGAATCAAAAGTTATTGCTCAATCGATGGGTTGTGAAGTAATCACTAGCTATGATTTGGGAATTGCTGGAATACATCGATTATTTACACCTCTAAGTGAAATGATTAAAGAAGGAGTTCATGTAATCATCGTGTGTGCGGGAATGGAAGGGACGTTACCAGGTGTAGTTGCTGCCCTTGTGGATGTTCCAGTAATTGGCGTTCCTATTTCCAGTGGTTACGGCTTAGGTGAGAAGGGTGTTGGTGCTCTTACTACAATGCTTCAATCCTGCTCACCAGGTTTATTGGTAGTAAATATTGACAATGGATTCGGAGCAGGAGCATCAGCAGCTTTAATCGCGAATAGAATTGCTAAATAAACTAACAATGGACAAATAGTAATTGAGTTTTTGAATTTTCTTGCTGTTATTATTATAATATAATAAAGTTGATGGAAAAAAACTTATATTTATCAACACCGAAATTTTATCATAAATTAAAATTGTTAATTTAAGTTAATAATATTAAGGTGAAAAAGTTTGGCACCAACAACCGCAGCTCAAGAAGCATTATCAAAACTTCGGCAGTTAAATCCTGAACATGGATGGTATATAATTCCTCTTCTTGCCATTGTTTTGTATATATATGGAGTAGAAATTAAAAAAGCGAGAGAGACAAAAAATTGGAATACTGTATTTGCTGGATTGACAGTTCTTGGATTAGATCTAATAAATGAATTATGGAATGCTTTAGTGTTTGCTTTTACAAATTATTCAGCCTTTTGGACTACTCCTGGAGCTAGTGCTTACATAATTCTTATTGGTTGGAACATAGAAATCGCTTTCATGTTCTCCTTAGCTGGGATTATATTTGCAAAATTTCTCCCTGATGATAAAAATAAAAAAATGCTGCGATTACCAAACAGATGGGCTTATGCTATTGGTTTTTCTCTCTTTTGTGTAATCGTTGAGATTTTCTTAAATTGGGGTAATTATCTTATTTGGGAGTATCCTTGGTGGCATTGGTATAATCCGATCTTAATCTTCTTCATAGGCTATTTCCATTTCTTTGTTGGAGCATTTTATGTCTATGATTTACCCGAGTTTAAGGATAAAGTTAAAGTTGTAGGAATTATATATGGAATTGGAATTGTTTTGCTTTGTATATTTGGCCCCTTATTAGGGCCTCTAGGAATTTTCTAATTAAAACAATGATAATTAAAACGGCAATAATTTAAATTTTTTTAATTTTTTTTAATTTTTTTTCGATTTTGTTTATTCTTTAAAGAAATGTTTCTTTAAAATAGTTGCATATCTGAATATTTTTTAATTAAAAAATTAAATTAATTAAAGCATTGAATTAGATTTATAAAAAATTTTCCCGATTTTTAATATCCCTTGTTTTTCCCCCATCTTTAATATTCTTACTGATGATTTTTACAGATCTAAAAGTATAAATAGTTAGTTCAATATAATTATTCTTGATACTAATTCTATATAAAATCTTTAAAAAAAAAATTTCGCACTATGTAGTTGAGACCAATGGTCGCAACCGTTGATAATTTTGAGAGATCTAAAGAGTTTTTTGAAAGTGGAGATATCTTAAGCACGATAGAAAGCTATGAAAAAGCAATTGAGCATATAGATCGCTCTAAAACTAAGCAGAAAGATGAATTTATCAAATTCTTAAATAAATTGTTAAAGCATTGTCAGGATAGTAATCTATTAAACGAGGAAGCCATGGTTTTAAGAGCCATAGGACGAACATATTCAAAATTCAGGGAACATGCTGAAGGTTTAAAGTATTCTTATCAAGCATTAAAAATTCAGAAGAAACTAGGGAAAAAACTGGACATTGCACAAAGTCTAGAATTTCTAGCTGAGGATCTAGAGGTTCCTGGAAGATACGATGAATGTATTAAGCATTTTACCGAAGCAGCAGAAATTTATCATGAATTAGGTAAGTTAAGAAAAGAAAAAGAAATCAGAAAAGAAATCACTCGTCTGAAACAATTTTCAAAACAAATGCTTGAAGACGAGTATATTCTGCATAAATTTAATATTGATAAGTACTAAAGTTGACACACGGAAATAATCTTAAATTTTCTTTTTTTTTAATATTATATTTTTAACTATACTATAATCCATTTAAAAATTCTTTCATAATTTGGTTTGTTTTACTTTGAACAATAAATAAAATTTCTTTAATGGGTACTCCTGTTTCTTTGTTAATATTTTTAAGATCTTCATATTCGGGTTTAATATTTACAAAAATAATGTCTTTTCCTTTACGGATATATGAAATTTTATAATTTAAACCAAAATCTTTTCCGTTAACTTGAATTACGGAACTTTGCATTTTTCTGTCAATACAAACTCTTTTAATCGTATTATATCTTACTCCCAGTGTTCCTAATTCCCGCAACATCTTCTCAATTAATTCAAAACTATATTTTGGATAACAAAGTACTTTAATGATATGACTAGGTCGATTTTTTTTAGTAATACTAGGAATTATTTGAACATCAAGTATATTTTCATTTTCAATGATTTTTATAAAATTTCCAATTATTTCTCCTGATATATCATCTACATCAGTTTCTAAGATTGTTATATCTTCTAGGTATTTTCTAAGATGGCTTGAATCATTAACAACTTCATGGTCTATAATATTACCAACAAATAATCGTAAGATATTAGGGAAATTGTCAAAACTTTTTTGACCTGTACTATAAACAACTTTTTCAAGATTCAATTCTGGTGATTGATCTTTATTAAAGGGCTTTAAATTTATTAGCAATGCAGCTCCAGTTGGTGTGACTAATTCACTATCAATCGGACCATTGTATACGATGAGATCTGAACCTTCAATAAGTTTAACGGTAGCAGGAGCAGGTATAGGTAATATTCCATGAACCGAATTGATTATTCCTCCTCCTAAAGGAATTTTTCCACAAAAAATTTTAAAATCTTTATCAAATACTCCTATTGTTTCTAATGCTTTTGATACTCCCAATATATCTATAAGTGTGTCTACAGAGCTTATTTCATGTAGATGTATATTTTCAATTAGATCTTGATGAACTTCTGCTTCTGCCTTAAAAAGAGAATCCAAAACATCATTGGCATATTGTTTCCCTGATTTAAAAAATCTTTTTTCATCGAGAAATTTATTTAATGCGCTTTTAATAACTTTTGGCTTTCTATGTTGTTTCTCTTCCTTTATATCCAGTTTAAGTTGATTTACTTTTATCCCCGATCGTTCAGTTTTTATTAATTCAATATCTAATTTCGATATTCCTTTTAAATAATGTTTTAAGTCTGTTAAATCGGCAATTATTTCTCCTGAATTTGGAACTAATTCTAAAAGTGCTGCTAAAAACATATCTCCAGAGATTCCCGAATTAGAAGCATCAATTATTAATGATTTCATATTCTATCTACTCTTTTTTACTCTAATTTGATTATAAAATAAGAAGTAACATTATAAATATTTGAACAATACTAAAAATAATATATTCTAATAATTTTGTATTAATTATATTAATATTAAAAAATAAATTAAGATTAGTTTTTGGGGCATTAGATTGAGTGAACTTCAAACTTTAAAATGTTATTTGAATCAATTGCCGGCGACAATATTAAATTTATTAGGTGTAACTCCTCCCCGTTTCATTCCTGAACCTGTTAAAGAAATTGTAGACTTATACAAGGGAATTGAACGAATTAGCATTAACCTAATAGATAATTTCGGGCTTTTTGAAATTACATATCACAAACCACAATTTATGATTGCGAATTCAGAAGTAATGCTACTCTTATCAACTAGAAATCCTTACACCCTTGGAGTCTTACACCAAATTATGTATGGTGGTTTTGAAACAGAGCCTAACGGATTTCACTTATTAAAATATTTAAATGCAAATGTAAAATCTTCATGTATGGTTGCTAGAAAGAAGGATTTAGATCGATATTCTGGTGGTACACAATCAATTCCAAAAGATACAGACATGGCAACCTGGGTTGAGAGTGCTAAGCAAATTAACACAAATCACCTTTCTTGGATGCATTATTTAGATTTTGAAAATTTGCATAAACAACAACAAGCATTAAAGCAGAGAACACCTGAAGATTTGATTGAAAAACTAATTTTACGTACAGATAAATGGATTTTAAGCAATTATAAACAGCTTAGGAATAATTCACTAATGATTATCTTAGGAGATCATGGAAGGGTTAAACTTAATTTAGAATATTCAGGAAAGATTGCCCAATGGCGAGAAGCAAGTGTCCCTATAGCGATTCTAATGAGAAAATAAATTATTGTAAGGTTCTGTAATTAATACTTTTTTATTTAGAGAATATAACAGAATTATCTAATTATTTTATTGATTTTATTCATTTTAATCTAAATAATACAACTTTAAATACATAATTTAAATCCAAATTTCCCTAAAATCTCATATTTAAATTTTCGGGATTTTAATTGATATGGTAAAAAATGACAATGTAAAGTTTAGTTTGGTTAAATTTATATTCTAAATCAGATAAATATCGTTAATTGTATTTTAAAAAAGATATTACTCTGACATTTCAAAATACTTTTGAACTAAATATTTTAAACTTCTCCAATTATCCTGATCTACGCAATTTTCCTCAATATCTTCAATTAATCGTTTATAATTTTTATCAAATTCTTCGATAAGAGATGCTAATTTTCTTTCAAAAACGATAATATTTTCTTTTACAATAAGCACAAATACTATATCTTTTGTCCGATTTGAATCAAAGATAATTGTGCGATCACCGTGATCTATAGATTTAATCTGGGTCTCGCCTTGAAGTATTGCTTTTAAAATTGTCATTAGCCCAATAATTCCTCCTGAAATTAAAGAACTATCATGATTTCTTCCGAACTTACTAAAATCATGATGGTATAATGGGATACCTGATTTACATATAATATATAATTGGATCAGTGCTTCTTTCCATTTCTTTATGGGTAAATGAATTTTGATTGTCAGATCAGTTTTATGTTTTCCTAATTCTGTGAAGATTTGACCATTATGTAATTTAATTATTTCTTTAGAATAAGGAAGTTCTAATAATATATTTGGTACGATTTGTTGGTCAAATTCACTTTTAATTAATAATTCGCCAATATTTTCAACTTTTTTTAAATAAATTGAGATACTTTTTCTTTTAGTAATTTGTATTAAGTATGTTAATATCTCTTTAATTGCATGCTTAATCCTCAGTTTATCAACATCAGAATAGATATCTTCAGAAAGCTTATATTTAAAATTAATATTGCAATTCATTAAGTCATCAGTGATAGAATTAACCGATTCTTTTATTATCTTAGTTAAACTGTAAGTTTGTTTATTTAAAATATAATTATCTGACTCTATTTTAGAGATATCAACAATTTTTCCAACTAAATTTAATGATTTTTCCCCCCCGTTTTTAATTATCTCTAGAAGATTTATTGCATTTTCATCTAACTTATCCCTGTAAGAATTTAATAAAATATCAGATGCACTTGACATAATGTTTAAAGGAGATTTTAATTTTTCTGAAGTTTTGGCAGTCATATTCTTTTTTATTTTATCGAGTTCCATTAATCTTTTGTTTTCTTCTCTTACAATTTTTTCTGCGAATATTCTTTCAGTTATATCTTGTAGCATAACTTGGATAAATTTTTTACTACCAATTTCTATCAATGAGAAAAATGCTTCTAACCAAGATTTATTATTATTGCGATTTATAAATTCAATTTCTATAAGTTCACTCAAACCGTAATCAAGAACATTTTGAATAATTTCATCTAACGAATTCTTTAGTTTTTCACTTATTTGTAAAATATCAAAAAAATAATTATGTTTTAAATCATCCTTAGGTCTATTTAGATATAATTCAGCAGAACTGTTACACTCATATACTCTTTTTCTGGAATCCAATAAAATTATTGAATATGGAAAATTTTCGACTAAATTTCGAAACTTTTCTTCCGATTCTTTTAAATCAATTTCTGCTTCTTTCAGTTCAGATATATCTCTTCCAATCTTAACGACTTGTTTTATATTACCATTTTCATTCTTAATCGGATAAGCTAGAATCTCTAAAAATATTTCATTTCCGTTAGCCTGATGGCTATGGATAGATTTACTGGATTTACCAGTTTTCATAACATCTTTAACAGGGCATTTACATTCTGGTAGTTCACAAACTTTATCTCTTCCATGAGTCACTTTATAACATTTATTTCCTATAACTTGCTTCTTATTAACACCATATTTTAAACAAAAGGTTTTATTTACATCTTTTATTGAAAAATCCTTATTTAGAATCATTATTTCATCAAATACTGAATCCAATATTGATTCTATGTTTTGATCATGCTGACTTTTTTGGTTTTCTAACAAGTGCTCATCATTTTAAAAAAGTTATTATCTTGAACTAATTTTTAAATTTAATTTGAATCCATCCAATAAGAAGATCTTTATGATTTATATCCTCAGTTAATTTTTCACGATTATTAATTTGATTGTTATTATTATTTTCATAGCTTCTTAATATCATAAAAGAATCCCTTTTAAGAATAACACATTTCTATAATAATTTTCCCATAATCCAACTAAAATGGTTGATGTTATTAGTATTATTTTTACACTCTTCTTATATGAATACATATTGAATTATTTGATTCTGTAATTATGACAATTTATAATAAACTAGTTAAACGCTCAAGGTTTTCATTTTGCTCTAAAATTGAGAAATATTCTGATAATTTGTAATTTACATGATTTAATTCAAATAAGACTACACCTAAGTTCAAATATATTGGAAATAATACTGAAATTAAGATATCATTAGTAACCGTTTCAAGAATAATCATAAATCCATCATTGTCTAGTTGATTTCCTGCCTGAATTATAATTTTTCTTATAAAATTTCTATCTTTTTTTATTTCAACACCATTTTCCGCTAAAGAAATTACTCCGGCACAGATCGCTGCTATAGATTGAAAAAAGTCTTCATCTTTATTGGAATTAGCTCCTTCTACGGCTATTAAGAAACCATCTTCAGTAAATAGGCTGGTACTTGTAATACCTGTTCTTTCTCTAAACTCTTTTAAAACATTATTAATAACTTCTTCCCTTAAATTAACCATCTATAACGGTCACCCCCTTTTTAGACGTGTTGGATTCATTATTTCCATTTATAATAATTTTAAGAACATCAATGATGGCGTCTTTTATTCCAATATTATATTTGGCAGATCCTTCATATACCTCCTCACCTATTAAATTTTTTATCATTTCACTGTCATTATAATCTTCTCTATCAGATTTATTTGCAATAATTTTCATAGGAATATTATATCCTAGGCATGCTCTTGTTTCTTCTAATATTACTAACGCATTTCCAATATTTGTCAAATCACAACCATCTATTAATAATATTACACCATCACTTCCTTTTGCTAATATTTTCCTAACTGCGGTAAATTGCATTTGTCCAGGGCACCCTTTTAATTCTAACTCCATAATATGCCACCCAGAATATTCATCTTTATCTCTTAAATACTCAGTTTTACTCATTATAACTCCATTCGTCTCAAAATTTAAATTTGGTCTAGCCCATTTTAGTCTCGCTAAATCAAAACCCGTGGTGGTATGGGTTTTATCTTCGTGATAAGGAATATTTAATTCTTTCTCTACAGAAATTGCTTTATCATCAAGTTTATGAATTAACGTTGTCTTTCCTGCATTAAAAAATCCAGTAACGAAAATTTTTATTTTTTTAAAATCCATTTTAAAATAACTCCTCATTTATCATTTTTTATAAAAAAGATTTTATTATCTTATATTTTTATATGAAAATATTATATTCATTAATATTATTTTTAATTTTTTTTTTCTTTTTTCCTATTATTAATATTTCGTAATATATTTAAATTTATTTCTTTAAAAAATGATGGTCAAGTTATAACAAACTTTATATAATGATAAATTTTATTATGATAATCTTTTTTTAAAGATTCTTTTCTTTATAAAAAGATTTAAATATAAATTCTTTCATTAATAAACCAATAGAATTCATATAAAAAATAAAAATAAAAATATTTTCTTTAAAAAAACAAAAAAGGATTAAAAATGACAAAAATGAATTGTTGGGAATTCAAGAAATGTGGTAGAGAAGCTGGAGGAACTAAAGCTGATGAATTGGGAGTATGTGTAGCTACAGTTAGTAAAGAATTTGAAGGAATAAATAACGGTAAAGAAGCTGGTCGAATTTGTTGGGCTTTAGCTGGAACCCTCTGTGGTGGTTCAATTCAAGGCGAGTATGCAAAGAAGATGGAGAGTTGCATAAAATGTGACTTCTATCATTTGGTATCCAAAGAGGAGAGCAATTTTGAGCTTTACCCAAAATCAATGGCTAGAGTTAACTGTTGGGACTACAAAAAGTGCGGAAGAGAGGTTGGTGGGAGTAAGATTGAAGAGCTAGGGGTCTGTCCAGCTTCAATTGATTCTAACTTGACTAGTATTAATAGTGGAAAGAACGGTGGACGAAGTTGCTGGGCCGTAGCAGGAACTCTTTGTGGTGGTAAGGTTCAAGGTGTATTCGCCGAGAAGCTGGTCAATTGTGTGACTTGTGACTTCTACAATAAGGTCTTGAATGAAGAAACCGATTTTATGATGTATCCAGGACGATAAAAAAACACAATAAGAGAGGTCGATAACTTTAAGATTTATGTTTTTAATCTTTATATCCAGAATAAAAAAAGAGAGGTATGATATAAAATGAGTGCAAAAGCAGAAAAAATAAATGATATTTTATTGGATTTAGAAAAGAATTCAGAAATTCAAAATAGCGCCCTTATATCATTAAAAGGACAGATGATGGCTAGCGCATTACATAGAGATATTGACGAACGTGCAGTGGCAGCAATGACAGCTGCTTTAACATCCGTTGGAACTAGAGTTGCCGAAAATTTAGATTCAGGTAAAACAGGATCGATAGTTATAAGTGGATCCAAAAGACTTATTATTTTGAATCAGATGGCCCAAGCTGTATTAATTGCAATAGCACCTGCAGATGCAAAAATTGGATTAATTGATTTCGAGATAAATGCTGCTCTAGATAAAATAAAAATGGTTTTGGGTTAAAATAATAAATATTTTTTTTTTTCAAAAATTGATATTAAAGATATATATCATTATAAAATTAAATTAAAAGGAGATATCTTTGGCGGAAATAAAAAGTAAATTAGTAATATTAATAGATGACTTTATTACCAATACTAATGTAAATAGCGCTAATCTAATAACTGAAGATGGTTTGGTTATTGCTTCGAATAGCGATCAAAACGATCAGGACCAGGAAGTTAACTCTAATTTTGCAGCTATATCCGCTAGTATTTTATCTATGGCTGAAAGAGGCATAGAAATTATTAATAATAATAAAATGTTAGAACAGATTACAATAGACGCCGGCCTAGATCAAAATCTTGAAGAAGATTTTACGATATTAATTATAAGAGTTTTTTCTAATATACTTTTGCAATTAATTTTTCCTAAAAGAATTAATATTGGATTAATACATTTTGAAACAAGTAAAATTGTTAAAGATATAAAAAGCATTGTTCAAAAAGATATTTCTAGAGAGCTTTTTTCAAGTTTAGGTTCTCTAACATAAATTTCTGTTTTGATAAATTATGTATTTATTAAGAAATAATCTGGAATGGTAAAATAAAATGGAATCTGAAAAAAATGAAGAGAAAAATAGTGGAGAAAATAGGAAAGATACCAGCGAGCATTTGGAAAAAGATGAGAAAAAACATATTTTAAATGTAAAAAATGAATTATACGAAGAAGAAAATACTTATCTAGATATAAGTACCATTGTTGATAATAAATTTAAAGAAATTTCAAAAGAAGATACTCAAAATGATAAACATTTTAATTTAGATATTACAGAAATTAGCAATTCAAACCAAAACGTCGAGATATTAGCAGACATTCCCTTTATAGTTAGTGAATCTGTTGAAGTAGATGGTATAGATTCTAATGAAGAAGATAATAAAGCTTCTGGAATTTCTAATAATACTGGGAATGTAGTCGATATTAATAATAATCTCTCAAATGAACAAATCAAAAAATTAAAAACTTTAGAAGAAAAAATTGAAGAATATAATGAGAGATATCACAAATTAGAAGAAACAGTTCAAGAATATGAAGATAAAAATCATAAATTGGTAGAAAAGAGAAAAGAATATGAGAAGATTATAAGAGATTTTGAAGAAAAGAGTAGGTTATTAGAAGAAAGGAACGAAGAAGTAATAAACCAAAGTAAAAAATTAAAAGAAGCCAGAAAACAATTTATGGAATTAAGTAAACAGTTAGAGGTAAAAAAAATCGATCTGGAGAAAAGGGAAATAGATTTAGAGAAATTACAAAAAACTTTAGAAAAAAGGAAATTTGAATTTGAGAAAGAAAAAATAGAACTTGAAAAGGATAAGTTAGAATTTAATATTGAAAAATCAGATGCAGAAACAAAATTAGACAATTTAAACAAAAATGAATCTATAATAAAAACAGAATATGAACAATTTGAGGTTAAAGAAGAGAAAAAAAAAAGCGGAAAAGTGGAAATTTTACGAGATTTAATGAAAAAACTATCAGATGAGGGTAACTTTGAATCCTGCT
>JBHLJZ010000114.1:0-11756 GCA_048887165.1 Candidatus Hodarchaeota archaeon
TTTAGAAAAATAATCAAGAACTTTTTGTTCTTCACCTTCTAATAGTTTAATTTCCTCCTCTTTTTCTACAGTTGTAGGATCTTCAATCTCATTATTTGAATTAGTTTTTGTAGATCCTTTCAAGTTATTCTTATCTTCAGTTAATTGGTTAATATCGTCAATATTTTTTTCCTTTTTACCTTTCTTAGTCATAATAAATCACCATTATAATTCATAAATTCTAATTGAGTAAACTCAGTGAAACATCATAATTTTTATAATTTAATAAAAATTTGATAGCAAAAAAATTTTTTGTGATTTATTGTTCATTATAAGAAAAATTTTATAGACTTATAAATTATAGATCTCATAGAAAAACTCATTTAAATTTCATTTAAAATCAAGTTTACAAATAAAGTGAAAAAATATCATGAGCAAAGAGAAAAAATCTACTAAGAAAGAGAAAATAATCGGTATAGATTTAGGGACTTCCAATAGTGCGTGTGCTATTCTTAGCGGAACTGGTCAGCCTGAAATAATTCCCGCTGCTGAGGGTCGAACTCTTGGGGGAAAAGCTTTTCCTTCTTATGTAGCTTTCGATGAAAATGGTAGAAAAATAGTGGGCGAACCTGCTAGAAGACAAGCAGTTTCAAATCCAGATGGAACCGTAACAGCTATTAAGAGGAAAATGGGCACATCTTATAAAGCAAAAATTAAAGTAGCTAAAGATTGGAAAGAATTTTCACCAGAAGAAATATCTGCAATGATTCTCACAAAAATTAAAAATGATGCATCAGCTTATTTGGGTGAGGAAGTGAAAAAAGCAGTAATTACTGTTCCTGCTTACTTTAATGATGCTCAACGGACAGCCACAAAGGATGCTGGTCAAATTGCTGGACTTGAAGTCGTTCGTATGATTAATGAACCAACAGCAGCATGTTTGGCATATGGTTTAGATAAGGATACAAAAGATAAACTCCTAAAAATATGCGTTTTAGACTTAGGAGGAGGAACTTTTGATATTACATTAATGGAATATGGAGAAGGAGTTGTTGAGGTCCTTTCTACAGCAGGAGATACACAGCTTGGTGGAACTGACATGGATAACGCTATTATCGATTGGGTAGTTGAGGACTTTAAAAAGAAGGAAGGTATTGATTTAAAGGGAGATTCTAAGGCAATGATTCGAATTAAAGATGCTGCTGAGAAAGCTAAAATCGAATTATCCACTACTTTATCAACTCAAATCAACCTACCCTATATCACACAAAAAGAAGGCAATCCAGTCCACATAGATATAGAACTCACAAGAGCAAAGCTAGAACAATTGATTGAGCCAACGTTAAAGAGACTTGATCCAATTATGCGAAGAGCTGTATCAGATGCTAAAATTTCAACAAATCAAGTTGATAAAGTGATTTTAGTTGGTGGTCCTACGAGAATGCCTTCTGTACAAGATAGATTTAAAAAATTCTTTGGAAAAGAACCTGAACACTCGGTTGATCCTATGGAATGTGTCGCAATAGGAGCATCAATACAGGGAGGGATAATAGCTGGAGATGTTGAAGATCTTTTATTATTAGATGTTACTCCTCTTTCTCTTGGAGTTGAAACACTAGGTGGAGTTTTTACAAAATTAATTGAACGGAATACAACCATTCCAACTGAGAAAAAACAAATTTTCAGCACGGCTGCGGATAATCAACCAGCAGTAACTATAAATGTACTTCAAGGTGAGAGAGCTATGGCGAAAGATAATATTTCTTTAGGAATGTTTCATTTAACGGGAATCCCTCCTGCACCTCGAGGTATTCCTCAGATCGAAGTAAAATTTTCCATCGATGCGGATGGAATTGTCCATGTAACAGCTAAAGATTTAGGTACGGGAAAAGAAACAGGTATAACGGTCACAGGTGCTAAAGGGTTAACTCCTGAAGAAATTGAACAAAAAGTACGTGATGCTGAAAAATTTGAGGAAGAGGATAAAAAAACTCGTGAATTAATTGAAGCAAAAAACAATGCTGATTCTATGATCTATCAAACTAGAAAGTTAATGGAAGATAATAAAGATAAAATTCAAGAAAATGAAAAAAATGAAATAGAAGCAGCTATTAAATCATTAGAAGAAGATATAAAAACAGACGACGTTCAGAGAATTAAAATGGGTATCGAAAATCTACAGAAATCTATGTATAGTTTTTCACAGAGAATTTATGCTTCACAAGCTCAAGATCAAGTTTATCAACAAGCTGCTGAGCAGGCCCAAAGAGCTGCAGGAGGGATGGGAGAAGTTCCACCAGGAGGAATGGGGGGTGCCCCATCCGAGGGTATGAGCGGTGCTGGAGAAGGTGGTGCAACATATAAAAAAGAAGAAAAAGATAAGAAAAAAGATAAAAGAAAAATTGTGGATGTGGAGTGGGACGACGAGCCGTAATACGGCATTATGATTGAAAAAAGCGTTTTTTTTCTAATTTATTTAATTATTAAATTGAAGTATTGTAATAATAATCAAGAATTAAATCATTGTTTAAACTCATAACAAAATCATCGACTTCTTTCTGAATATCACCAAAGATTCTTAGTAAGTAACCATTACTCGTTTCTTCCTCCTCTACGCGAAATCCATATCTTCTTGCTAATCTTGAATATTTTTTTGCCTTAGTTTCATCGCTTGTCTTATAACTGGAAAATTTATTCCCTTTTGATATCAATGTAAAGCAAAAAATAGGAGAATTGCGTATTTTACCATCAACAGTCATATATTTTGCATCGCTATTCGGTTCCGATGGATATTCTAAGAAGACGACATCATGAATCTCTGAAATACAAAATACTTTATCTCCAGACTTAACTTTTTCCAAAAATTCTTTTTTTTGTTCCTTTAATTTTTCCGCAATATATCTTTTATGTAATATTTTATTTCTAATTTCAGAGCAAGTATTTTGCAATAATCGATTCATCTTCTCAGTTCTACCTTGAATATCCAGTTCCCCGTACATTTTGACGAAGTTGCATAAATTAATATCGAATTCTACACTCTTTACTCTACAAGGACAAGATTTGAAATACAACTCGTCACATATTCTTAGATAATTTTCATGGCGATATTTTTTAAATTCTTTAAAATTCATTCTTCATTAAGCTTTTTATACTTAAATATAAATTGAGACCTTAAATATTTGACTATGCGAAAAAATCTAACTTTAAAAACCTACCTTTTATAAGGGATCAATTGGCGATTCCGTAAACTATTTTAATCTTTTCAAATTAATTTTTTTAATTTTTATCAAGCTTTTTAAATCCAGCAATTTAAGCTTTATAATCTATATTAATTAAGTTATTTCTTTACAAATCCAGAATATATATCTCTGATTCTTATCTTTTGTCTCTAATTATATGTTTAATAAATCAATTTTAATTTTAATTCTTTTTTTATAATTTCTAATTTTATATGTTAATACTATATATGCAAATTTTCTGAAAGTAGTTTATACAAAAAAATAACAATTAAGTTTTTTAATTGATGAAAATAAAATAATTTAAATAGCAACTTCATGAAAGAAAAAATAATCAATTAAATTCGGTGAGAAAATTTGTCTGAAGAACGGGAAGAATTAAGGTGTTGTATTTTAATAATTGGTTTAGTAGCATTAATAGCGCTTTCTACTGTCATTCTCCCATATATTGTATCATTTATCGCATTACTTATCTATGGATGGTATTTATCTATCCCTGGTATGATTGGTTTGGGATTTCTAATTAATTATCTCTTTAAAAAAAAACAAATTCGTGATGCTTACAGAACAATCAATACTCCCCCTTATCAAACAAAATTTGAAGCTGAGACTGGTAAGAAAGCTTTAGTGGATAATAAAGTAACAAAAGAATATAAAGAATGGTTAGTAAAAATAGTAAAACCTTCGAGACCACAGAGAAGATTTACGATACCTTTTAGAGATATTAAAGGATTTTTAATGGTTGTAGCATTTATAATTTTATTAACTGCTCTTTATTTGTGGATATATTCACTTATATTTCCGGATTTTCGTGTTGCAATTGCTCCAGAACAACAAATATCAATTCCGGGATATGAGACTTTTCTAATTATTAGTATTATTTTTGCTTTTGGAGGCATTTACATTTTAAAAACTATTAGAAATTCTAAATTCAAATAATAATTTTTTTTTCTTTAAAATTTAGAATCAAAGTTAACTTATCTTAACTATATTATAGTACTTGAAAAATATTATTTATAATATTCTAATACCTAAAAAAATAAATTTTAAGATTTATTTTACTAACTAGAATTTAAAGGTATTTAATCGTCGCAGAAATAGTGTTTCATTATGAGCTCTAAGAATAAGAGAGACTACTATGAAGTCTTAGGGGTAAGTAAAGATGCTTCTGAAAATGATATTAAGTTAGCATATCGACGTTTAGCTCGCAAATTTCACCCCGATGTCAATAAAACGGATCCACATGCCAAAGAAAAATTCATAGAAGTTCAAGAAGCTTATGAAGTTTTAAGTGATCCTGAAAAAAGAAGGAATTATGATCGATTTGGTTTTGGAGGAGTAGATATCGATATGAGTGATTTCTTTAGGGGTGGAATTCCGGGGATTGATGAATTATTTCGTTCTATATTTGAAGGAGGAGGGATTTTTGATGATTTTGGTTTTGGAAGTTTTTTTGGTTCTAGAGGAAGACGCTCGTCAAGACCTCAAAGAGAAGTTGGACAAGATATTGAAGATCATATAGTTATAAATTTTGAAGAAGCAATGTTTGGTACGAAAAAAGATATTCCTATAAAAAGATATACACCCTGCGATGAGTGTGAAGGAACTGGAGCAGAAGATCCTTCAAGTATAGAAACCTGCTCTAACTGTAATGGTACAGGTCAAGTAAGATCAATGACAAGACAAGGTTTTAGTACCATTATCCGTACAGCCAATTGTACAAGCTGTGATGGATCAGGAAGAATATTTAAAAGGAGGTGTAAAGTGTGTAATGGGAATAAAGTTATTCCTGAAACAAAAACAATTCATGTTAACATCCCTCCTGGAATCGAAAATGGTGTCCATTTAAAGGTTCAAGGAGCTGGACATATTCCTTCTATTAATGCAATTCCGGGTGATCTTTATTTAGGGATAAGAATAGAAGATAATAGTCAATTTATTCGACGTGGAAATGATCTATATACCCCAAAAGATATTGATATCGTGACAGCAATAATTGGAGGGAAAATTACAGTACCTACTTTAGATTATAAAAATGAAAGATTGACTGAAAAAGAATTAACGATTCCAGCGGGTACTCAGCCTGGCACTGAATTCAGAATAAAAAATCATGGTGTATCTTATCTTCGTGGAAAAGGTAAAGGAGATCAATATGTAATAGTGAATATTGAAATTCCAAAAGAAATAAGTGAAGATCAGAAAAAATTACTAATCAAATTTAAAGATTTGAACAAGAAGTGAAACTTCTTAAATCTTAATCCTTAGAGATATACTTTAATAGTTATTCTTCCTATTTTTTATAAAAAATACAGGATTAAAGATGAGTTCAAAAATCCTTATTACGGGTCCACCAAGATGTGGAAAAACCACATTAATAACTCAATTAATCAATAATTATCTTAATAAAAATTATAAAGTAATTGGCTTTTTAACTCCTGAAGTTAGAGAAAAAGGTAAAAGAATTGGATTTGATATTCAAAACATATTTTCTAGGGAAAGAAAAATATTAGCTCGAATTGGAGATTGTCATAAATCACTAAAATTGGGTAAATACTGTATTTTTATCGAGAATTTGGATAATATGATTTATGATTTGGAAAAATTCGACTTTAAAGAGATTGATTTATTGGTAATTGATGAAATTGGAAAGATGGAATTATTTTCAAAGAAGTTCCAAAAATTTATAAAAGAAATATTTAAATCAGAACTTCAATTAATTGCTACAATAGGAGAGACATTAAAGCATCCAATAAAAGAATATATATTACAACAAAGTGATCATATTACTTTTAATCTTATCGAAGAAAATCATGCTAATATTTTTCAGAAAATACTTACTTTAATAAAATAAAAGGAGAATTCAATACTTTTTCAATGAAATTCAGAATCAAAAGGAAATAAACTTCTTCTGTCCAGATCCCTCTTTTGAATTCTATTGTGTTCAATTAATACATTTTCAATCGCTTTTATCTGAGCTCTCGACTTAATTGCTATTTTTTCGCTTAATTTGTTAAAAATCTCTTTTTCTGTCAATCCTTTATAGAATAGTTCTTTAAATTGTTCAATTATAGTTTGATTATAAAATATGAACCTATTATTTGAAGAGACTATTAACCATTGTTTTCTTTTCTGTTTTTTAGCTATTCGATTCATGCATTCCTTAATATCCTTCAATGGTAACATTAATATTTCAGCTATTTTATTATCCTCAATCATCTGATAATTTTCCATAAATTTCATTAACTTAATTTTAAAATTAGAGGAAAAGATGTAATATATAATTAATAGTATTGAAAAGATTACAGTAGAAATTATAGCAGCAATATTATTAATGAAAAATAGAATTACTATAATAGATAATATTAGGTAAAACCAATATTTCTTTAAGAATCTTATAAAATATGTTGAGATTTTGGCTAGATAAATGCGAAATTTAGACATTTCTAAAAAATTATATTATTTTTTCCCTTTTAAATAATTCAAATAAAAAATAGTATTAAAACTCAATCTATTTTTATTAAAAGAAAATCATTCCATCAAAGTATTAATTTAATTATTTTTTATTCCCTTCAATTCTTCAATCCTTGCTTCAATGCTTTTTTCTCTTGTAGAATATTTCTCAAAAAGCTCGGTGAATGTATTAATATCAATATCACCACTTTCATATAAAATTTTTATTTGTTTTATTGTCCGACCTATTCCAGCTTTTTGGTTGGTTAATGCATTTAATTCATTGGATTTAGAACCTTGTTCTAAACTAACAGCTCTCAGAGAGCTTTTTTCTAATACAGTAGAAGGGAAATTCATTAAATATTTAGTAAATTTTGGAATGCAATACGATATGTTTTCAGGAATAGCTATAAATGGTTCCGGGTCTGGAATGTCGTCTGCTTGTTTCGAATTAATCATTTCCACATCATTTTCCATTATTTCTTCATTCACAGCAGTTAGGTATTGTTGTATTTGTGTTTTTTGATCATCAGGAATTTCGCTATCGGTTTTTAATAAATTCTCCCACATCTCTTCGCTATTAATAAAATAATAGTTTGCTTTCTTCTGATAATTAATAACATTTTTATCGTTGTATATTTCATTATCATCTGAAGAATAGATTATAGCTTTCGCCTTTAAATGACATGATTTGCCCTTGTAATAAGAGATTAAAGCTTTTATTTGATTTAGTTTAATTCTTTCATGACTTTTTAAGTATTGAAATCTATTTAGTAATGCTGCTAAACCTGAATACAGTTGTGATGTAAGAAATAGGTTTTCAATTTCTTTTTTAATCGCAAGGTTTTGGGCAATAATTCTTGATTCTTCAGATTTCAATTCGAGATTTTCTGCAGATAAAAAGGTTCCTATATCTTCTTGACGAGTTTGAGCTGCACTAAAATAAGCTGCCGTCTTATATGCTTTGCTACATTCAACCATACAGGTAATAGCATTTGTATAGTCATTTTTACTTTCGAACTTTTGGGATAATTGTGAATAGGCCTTTGCTAATATACATAATACACGTCCACATTCAAGCATTAAATCCCATATTTCAATCTCTCTATCTTCAATTGGATCATAAAAGATAGGTGAGACTTCTAATTCTCTCAAAATTTTAACTTGACTCTGCGTTTTATAATTGACATTTAAAAAATTAATATATTCATGACAAAGATTCAAATCACTAATTTTAAAATCTTCATTTATATTTTGTATTATGTCTTCAATAGATTTGACTTTATAATATAAAAAGCGAATTTTCTGCATGACATCTTCAGAAAAAAAGGTTTCTATTACGGGTTGTTTACTTTTTTTCAA
Organism: Candidatus Hodarchaeota archaeon; assembly: GCA_048887165.1. Lineage (GTDB taxonomy): Archaea > Asgardarchaeota > Lokiarchaeia > Sigyniarchaeales > SOKP01 > SOKP01. Next base: position 8,028 of record JBHLJZ010000114.1, read on the forward strand.
TTCCTTTTTAGTGGGTTTCTTATCATCAGTAGAAACTTTGGGTTTTATTGCTTTAGTTTTTAAGATTTTCTTAAGATCACCTTCATTTCTTTTAGTTTTAATTGATTTGGTAGTTTTGGACGCAGATGGAACTGTTTTGGGCGGCTTTTTTATCGGTTCTGTTTTAGGAATTTTAATCGGTTCCTTAGGACCTATCGAACTTCTAGATGCATCTGATTTACTCTTTATAATTTTGGTTATATTTTTTTCTGTTGAGATTTTAGGAACTGTTTTTTGGGATAATGAATCGCTATAAATTTTAAAATCAGTTTTTATATCATGTATAAAACTAGCTTTTTCATAATTATTTTCTAATCCTGAATCAGAATATATTTTTAGAGTTTTTTCTAATTCATCTTCTAAACTTTTGTCTTGTGGAGTTTTTGGATAGTTCTTATCTAACGGTAAACATAACTTTAAATTTTTCTTTAACTTTTCTTGAAACATCCTATTCAATAAGAGCTTCTCTTCACTAATCTTATCACTATTTTCTTTAAGTCTATTTATCTCTAGTAGCTCATCAGCAAGCTCAAGACACTTATTAAGTAGCGACTCATTCTTATCATATTGGTCCCAATTTTCGCTTTTCATCCCAAAAACCTTTCTTTTTTGAAGGAAGAATTCAATTTATTGATGGATTATTTTTAAATATATGTAATTGAAAATTTATAATTTATGGGTTAAATTTTCGTGTAAAAAATTGAGCAAAATTTATTGTTTTTATATCATTTTGACTAATTTTTTGACTAATTCTTTTTCTTTTTTTATTCAAAAATTACAGAGGATAATCTTTATATTATAGTATATCAAATTATTATGTGAAATTCGAATAAATTTCAAATGGTGATGAAATAAAAAACAATAAAATTAAAATCCAATGAAAATAGACTGCAGCAATAAAAGAAGTGGTCTAATTATTGCTGGGATTCTGGGTATAGTAGCTATTCTCATAGGATTCGCATTGGTTGTTGGGGTTTCTGAGATTTATTCTCAGGAAGATATCCTCCCATTAGATGAGAGGATATATAACAATACTGAGATAAATACTTTCAAAGGAAACACTGACGTGTCTGTAGGTAAAGGTGATTGCATCTATGGTGTACCAACCGCAGCAGGCTCTATCTCCGACTCATCATATTACTTCCCTCCAATTACTTGGACGGAATTACCTTTATGTATTACTGATGCGGATATTGCATCTTGGTATATTAATTTAACCGTAGTTGGTGGTTATGAACCAGTATGTGGTACCATTAAATTCACCCAAGAAGGTGTGGATCAATATATCAATATCGGTTGGACAGAAACAGAATATTGTTGTTATAGTGTTTGGACAGCTACGTTTACTACAGACGATGGCTGCATCAAGTTTGATAGTTCAGAAGCTCCTAATATTAACCTTCCATTCCCTTACAGTTATTGTGGAGATGGTTTCGCCGAGAAACTCGTCGACATCTGCTGGTGTACTGGTTGGGTAGGATGCGATTTCTACATATTACTGACACACAAAAGTGTTCTTCCGGGATCCCCGACTCCCGAAAATAATTTCATCGCCAGTTGTAAGCAATAATTAGAGTTTACTCTTTTAAGTCTGCTGAATGATCGACCTTTATCTTTAGAGATATAACCTCGCTCATCGGTCTATCATTAACCTTTTTTTTTTTTTTCCTTTAATATTTTTAATTCAAAAAATGAGCAGTATTACGCATTAAAAATAGGCTAAAATAATAAAATTGAAACCGATATCAAAATTACTAAAAGAACAACCAAAATTAAGATTTTATTTATTATTTGCTGAGATTTTATACTATTTGTATGATAATAACGACTCTTTTTAATGAATATTGAGGTAAGTATTGTAACTCCAGCTATAAAACTAAGTGGAATTAAATCAATGAGATTAAATGGAAGGGTCAAAGGTCGTTCATCACCATATATCGTTTTTAATACTTCAATATCTTTATAATTAACATTTCCCACGGTGTCGTTTGCATAGAATCTAATTGTAATAATCTCATTTTCTGATGAATTATTCCAAACACTCTCCCATAATGATTCATCAATTTTTCCATAAATCCCTGTAAATGTAATATTCATATTAGTACCTAGAATATTGTACCAGCAAGCGTCCAAATTTCCATCTGTAATATTTACCTCAAAAAAGGGGGGATCTCTTCCTACTTCTTGATTAATATTTGGACTAATAATTTCAATTTCAGGACTTAATAAATCTTTTTTAACAATAACTGATATAGATCCCTCATTTCCAAGTGTATCAATTGCATAGATATAAATAATAAGAGTTCCATTTCCAAATTGGTCCCATATTCCTTGTTCAATTGAACCTGTCCATTCTAATCGAGAAGTACTAAATGTACCATTGTCTAATTGGTAAGATATGCTTGAAATTCCATTAGGTTCTGTTATATAAAAATTTATGAGTGGTGGTTGAAAACTATATAGATCTCCATCCTGAAGATCATATATTGTAATAAATGGTTCAACAATGTCTTTATAAACTGTTATATTTGTCGTTGCCAGATTTCCCACTGAATCATTAGCATAAAATAGTATTGTTACTGTTCCATTTAACATAGCATCCCAATCATTTAAATCAATAGATCCTGTCCAATCTCTGGTAGGAAGCGTTGTCATGTAATTTTGTAATTGATACCATGTTTTATTGATAGAATTTAAATCATAAAAATCTATTGAAATATCTGGAGGATTACTTCCAAATAACTCATATGGAGAAGGAGAATACAATAAAATTGTTGGTAATGTAACATCCTTTATTAAAATTATAAAATCTAACCCAAGATTACCTAAGGTATCATTTAAGTAGAATCTAATTGTAATTGAACCATCACCAAATAATTCCCATAAATTATTATCAATATAGCCTTCCCATGTATAATTTTCTGTGGTAATGGAATTGTTAGTTAATTGATACCAAATTCTATCGATATCTGCTCCTTGTATGAATAATGTAATATTTGGTGGTGTTATTCCAAATATATCGTAATCATCTGGATCTAAAATAACTACCATAGGGTCGTAAATATTTTTTCTCACTGTTACACTTGATGATGCTAAATTATTTACTGAATCATATGCAATAAATCTAATGATCACAGTTCCATTTCCCATTGTATCCCAAACAGCTTGATCAGCATACCCTATCCATTCTATAAAGCTCGTTGAAATAGTACCATTATCTAACTGATACCATACACTTTCTAGATTAGGATCATAAATACTAATATTTATATCAGGTGGAATTATTCCAAATAATTCATAATCTTGAGGTTCATAAATTATTATTGAAGGAGCGACTATGTCTTTATATATTGTGACATTCACAGATCCCACATTTCCAAAACTATCATTCGCATAAAAAAGAATAGTTAAAGTTCCATTGGGCATAAGAGACCAATCATCTGCATCAATTGAACCAGACCATTCCTGAAAGTCTGTCGTGAAAGTTCCGTTAGTTAGTTGATACCATCTCTCCTCAACACCATTAATATCAGAAAAAGCAATTGTACAACTCGGTGGATTAATTCCGAATACTTCATATGAATCTGGCTCAGTAATCGAAATATCTGGTCCTATAATATCTTTATATACTGTAACAGTTGCAGATCCCACATTCCCGACACTATCATTCGCGTAGAAAATGATAATTAT
>JBHLJZ010000115.1:0-11561 GCA_048887165.1 Candidatus Hodarchaeota archaeon
TTCAATTAAACCCCCACTAACCGAACTGGTTAAATCTAAGAACGAGAAACTAATCCAAGCCATTGGAATAAGGCATAACATTCCAACACACCCTGACCCTAGCACCCTTTTGAACCCAATAATTAATCACCTTATTTTGAATATTTTAGTTGAATTATTTATTTTATTACTAATTCAAACACGATTCTTATATTTATAGTTTTGTTTTAGATTCGACAAAATTAAATTATCCATCACATCAAAATCTTTAAGATTTTGAACTTGAATCACGTTATCTTTTTAAAACATTTAAATAAACATCATAGCTATTTATAGCTATTCAAAAATTATGAAACTCGTTATTAAAAAAAGGATTAAAATAAATTGTTAAAATAAATAATTATTTTATTTTGATAATCGCTCCCTTGTCCATTTGTACTACTTTATCCGCGTAAGAAGCTAAAGAGGCTCGATGTGTAACAACAATAACAGTAGTTTCCATATCCTTATTAATTTGTTTCAATAGATCCATGACATCCTTTTCGCTATCTGGATCTAAGTTACCTGTAGGTTCATCTGCCAAAATAACTCTTGGTCTATGAACAATGGCTCTAGCTAATCCACATCTCTGCTTTTCTCCACCTGACATTTGTACAGGATAATGATCTTTACGTTCCAGTAAATTAACATCTCTTAGAGCTGTTATTGCTCGGTTCTCTATTTCTTTTTCACGTAAAACCGTAGGCCATAAAAGTGCCATAACATTCTCTATTGCTGTTAAAGTTTGTATTAGATTAAAATCTTGAAAAACAAAACCAATTTTCTGTCTCCTTATTCGGCTTAATCTATCTTCAGTAGCCCTCGCAATATTTTCGCCATCAAATATAATTCTCCCAGAATCTGGCAAATCTAAACCAGAAAGAACATTTAACAATGTACTTTTGCCGCATCCAGTAGGTCCTTGAACAATAACAAATTCTCCAGACTTTATAGTAACATTAACATCTGCAAGTGCTCTAATAATCGCGCCTGCCCTTCTGTATTCCTTATTAACATCAATTGCTTCAATCATCACATCCTTATCCATAACCATTTTGCTCCTCTCCTCACTCCCCTACTTTTTTAAGTGCAATTATAGGTCTGACTTTCAATATTTTTCTATTTGCTAATAATATGGCTAATATCTGCAAGAAAAGGAAAATGATGAAAGTAACTACTACCGGTAAAAGGCTTACTAAGGGTAAATTAGCGATATTATAAACTGTTCCATTAACAGCAGCATCTGCCGCTTGCCAATATCCTACAATAGCCATATAATGAAATAATACTTCAATAACAATAAAAAAACCCGTAATTGTAGTAAATAGAATAAAACCAGATACTAAAGAATTAACATCACCATTAGTATATCCAACACATTTAAGTGTCGCCCATGTTCTTCGATTTCGAGAAACAATTATCCAAGCATACAAAAGTGATAAGAATGCTCCAACTCCTAAAGCTATGAAGAATGAAGTTGACGCTATTCCAATACTTCCTTCTTGCATTATCAATTCTACCGAATAACTTGTCCAAAATATTAAGACTGTGTACATCAAACAAAAGACTGTAAATTGTTTTTTTTCCCGTAAACTCATAATGACGGCTTTCTTAAAAAGTCTAAATGCCAATTATTTCACCGATTGTAAAAATTAATTTTTTATATTACTTCTATGTTTACTTATATAACAATATGATAATAAAAATTTTGGTAAAAAATGGCTTCAGAAATAGAATCGATTATTAATAACTTATTGAATGAGGAACAAAATGTTTTTGGAGTTGCTATTGTTAATAAATCGGGATCTTTAATTACTCAAACCCAAAATTGGGACATTTCTAATGATTTGGATGAAATTAATAAGCTATTACAAACTAAACTAGAACTTGGCCAAAAAGGAATGACAAGTATTTCAATCCAAGGGATTAAATATATGATGGTTGAAAATACTGAAGAAAGAAAAATTGGTACAAATATAACAGGTAAAGGACATGTTATCATCGCTCCTATACCTATTGGAGGAACAGGTGCTTTAATCTGCTATATTAATCCACAAGCAGGACCAAGAGATGCTCTCTTTAACGTACAGACTTATGCTTTAAAATTAAACAACGTAATCTAAAAAATTAATACAAAATTTTTTCTAATATTACTTTATTTGATTCCAATAGGGACTCAATATTTTTTTAAGAATTGCCTTAATTTTTATTACCTCTTCTTTAATATCATTATTCGAAAAATCAATATCCTCGAATTCTGGTGGTTCATACCCTTCTAATAAGAGCGCTTTTAATATAGCATGGACACAATAAGGCGTACCGATAACATTATAACCACCTTCTAATATATAAGCAATTTTTCCTTGAGAAGTTGATTTAGCAATCTTTAATAATCCCTCAGCGAACTTATAATATGCTATACTAGTAAATAGACAATTTCCAACAGGATCTGCAAAATACATATCAAATCCCGCAGCTACAATTATCAAATCAGGTTGAAACTCATACAATATTGGTTCAATTAAGTCAATGAATTCATAAAAAATATCGTTATTTGACCCAGCAGGTACAGGGAAGTTTATATTTTTTCCTAAACCATCCCCCTGACCTAATTCATCAATTAATCCTAAATCTCCTTCACTAAAATCGAATTCATGAACAGAACAATAAAGAATTGTAGGATCTTCATAAAAATATTGAACTAATCCATCTCCATAGTGGTTATCGATATCGATAATAGCAATTTTTTCATGGTACTTCAATTCCTTTCTGAGGTATATAACTGCATTAGCTATATTATTAAATATGCATAATCCTGAAGCTCGTGCTTTTAAAGCATGGTGTCCAGGAGGTCTTATTAACGCAAAAGATTGAGATGCATTGCCTTTTAAGACTGTTTCAATTGCTTCGATACATCCCCCAATTGCTTTCTTAGCAAGAAAATAAGTATCAGGTGTGATGTATACCTCATCACTTAGAATACCGCCTCCCATGCTAGAAATACGTTTAATAGAATCGATATGATATTCTGAGTGGGCTAATTTTATTATATTATCATCGATTGTTTTGGGAGGTAATTTAATAATGCGTTTATTCTCAAAAAAATGATTTCTTTCTAAATGATTTAGAATGAATTTAATTCTTAGTGGATTTTCAAATGAAATAAATGAAGGTTTTGGAAAAGGAGGACTGTTTTTTATCGCAAAATCCTCATCAGTGATAATAGCAATTTTATTTTCTGACATAATATTAAAATTTTAACTGAGTCATAATAGCTAAACTCTTATATTTATATTTGCATACTTTTATTAAAAAATAATTTTAAAAATAAAAAAGTTTGAGTCGAAAATGACTATAGTAGACGTAATTTTAACCATCGTTTTAAATCTACTACCTATCATTATTGTGATATTACCTTACCCATTCATAAGAAAGAAACTTATAGGTAAAATATATTTTAGGGTAATGTTAGGTGTAATGGTTTTTTATATGATATATTGGGTCCTTCCAATCATTTTTCAATTTCAAAATCCTCCTATCGAACTAGAATTGCAAATCGGAGAAGAAGGAAATTTAGCTTTGGGAATAGGATATATAATTGCTCATATTGGTTCTCTATTTTCCCTTTTTGCTTATTATCCATTAGTTACACTTCCCTTTATCTTCTTTTTAGCACCTTTTATATCTGTTTTGATAGCTTGGAACAAAATTCGAAAAGAAAAAGGAGAAAAGAAAGAAGTATTACAAGGAGTGACATATCATTTAATTGATAGTCCATACAAGAAGGTTAAAGATGAGCTATTTAAAGGTGATTGGAGCAGAGAATGGCAGATAATGAAGTTATTGATAGTACTCTTACCAATTTCCTTATATATAATGCAGGTTATTCTTAAAATTTCACAGTTAGAAGCTGTTTCAATTACAGAAGGAGAAACAGCATTAGGCTGGTTTATTGAAATACTATTTGCCTATTTGGCCACATTCATTCTAAGCCTAGAACTCCTATTTAGTTCCCAAATTGCTTTAAAAGGAAGATATTTCGGGGAGAATGTTAGAAGACAGACTTATAAAAGCCTTTATACAGTTGGAACTCCGATTTCAATATTATCTATACTGCTTTTCATAGTAGAAGATATTAATTCATTTCCGGTGGTAGTTTATTTCTTTAGCTATTTCATTATGGCTTCATTCATATTTATATTATTTTTGAAAATATTCGAGCCTATTTCCCTCTTAATTTTCATAAAGATCATAGATTGGTGGAAACAGCGGAAACTGAAACAAAAGAAAACAGATTTTAAGAATTTCTATTATGGAATTGTATTTGGTTGTCTATCAGTTCTGATTTTTTTCGTTTTAGATGCATTGGTGTTCCTAAATCTATTCCAGATATTCTTTCAGAATGAAGCTTTCGCACAAAATATCGTTGATTCGGCAAATTTGGCAGTATCAGGATCAGTATATTTATTTCAAGGAATGGCTTTTGATGGAATGAATATTTTCAACTTTATAGCCTTAGTAGCTACATCTCTGATGATAGCTTCAATTACTATGAAATATGGTTTGAAATTCATAAGAAATATCTCTCTTGGTTTAACAACTTATATTTTCACTATTTTCGGTCTTTCAATTGTTTTTATTCTTTTTGGTTTACATCCCTTAATCAATTTTGGACCAGAGACTTATTGGATAACAGGACAATCAAGTTATACTACAATCTTTGGTTTCAACTTTTTTACACTTAGAACAGCAACTTTAGATGCTAATTTGACTGGAGTATTAGGAATATTAGCAATTCCATACGTAAATACTCAATATATATTTAACATTATCATTTGGAGCTTGATTTTCTTTTACAGAGGTAAATCTTTTTCAGCAAAAAGTTTGAAAATTGACGAAAAACATATAGAACGGACGATATTTTCATCAATTAGTGACTTCCTTTCATATGACGACTACCGAGAACCTAAAATGCCATATTTAATTTCTAAAGAATTTACCTCAATTGATTATTTATATGATGAAAGAGAAGAAATAATGACAATTCTTAACTCGTTAGAAACTCCAAGACTTATGGAACAAATTAAACCAGTTGATGAGAACGAAAAACAGAGATTTTATTTTACTTTAAAATACCTTTATAACAAAGGATTAATTGACATTTTACGACCTGAGTTCAGTTATACATTTGAGTTAGTAGAAAAACAAGGATTATTTGTAATCTATGGAGATGGGCGAGATATTTTTAGTTATCAATTTGCTGAAGATATGGCTCAAGATCCTGCCCTCATCTCTGGTATGTTCTCAGCAATAACTTCTTTTGTGAAGGAAACAACAAAATCAGAGGATTTACTGAAAAAAATAGACCATGGAGACATAACAATACTTATTGAATATGGAAAATATATTTTCTGCGCCTTATTTGTAAAAGGAAACGAAACCGCCGAAATAAGAGCACGTCTTAAAGAATTTGTTGAGACTTTTGAGACAAAATATTCTGAAATTTTAGTAGATTGGAGTGGTGCATTGATACATTTTAAAGAAGACCATAAACTAGTAGAAGAAATTTTTAAAGAAGTATAAATTTTTTTTCTATTACTATTTTTTTTATTCTGGAATAGTAGCAACTGCTCTTACCCAACCAGCACTAGCGCGAGCTACTTTTATCGGGAAACAATAAATTGTAGCACCTATGGACGGAACTTTATCTAAATTTATCATTTTTTCCATTTGAAAATATCCCAGTTCAATTCCAGCAAAATGGCCTTCCCATATAATTGATGGATTAGGTTCCTTCCCTTTCACTGAAGCCTTCCATCTTTTTGCAGTATAAACGAATGGGGCATCCCAAGTCCAAGCATCTGTCCCAACAACATGAACACCTTGTCTAACTATATGAAGCGTTGCTTCTCTTCCTACTCCAACACCATGTTGTAAATATTCATTAGTACCAGCAAAATTAGGCGCTATTGTATGTATGCATAAAATATCGCCTTCTTTTAATTTATAATTAATTTCCTCTAACTTTTTGTCAATATCGTTAGGTTTCATAACATAACCATCTTCTAAATCGGAGACATCTAAGACAACTAAAGGACCGATTCCCCATTCTAATGGAAATTCATCAATTGTGAGTGATTTTTTCTCTTCAAGTTCTTTATCTTGAGTCGGTCCATAGTGCCAAGGAGCATCCATATGAGTTCCACTATGAGTAGATAAAGTTATATCTTCAGCAGCCCAAGCTCCTCCATCAGGAAGATACTTTTCTGGTTTTAATCTGGGATAAAGAATTCCCATCTCTAATCCCCCTCTTTTATGATCCTTGTAAGTAATATGTGGAGCATAAGGAGCAGGATCATAAATTGCCTCATCATAATCCATAATCGGAATTGATAAATCTATAAATTTTATTTCAATCACCAACGATCTTTTTTTATAAATAAAATGGATAGTTTAATCAATATATTTAATTTAATTATTAAATTAAATAATAATTTTCTAAATCTTTAGCAATTTAGCAGCATTCAATCCTAAGATTTTATCTATGTCCTCTTCGGATAAATAATCCACAGTATCAAAATAGTTAACTGCTATCTCTATTATTTCGGGTACAAATGCATCGGTCCCAAATAAAATCTTATGTGTGCCAATAACGTCCTTAGCTTGGAGTAATAGATCATTTAGTTTATAAGGAGCCATAAATGTCAAGTTACTAATATCTAAATAGACATTATAATATTGAGTAGCCAATGCAATAGCGATATCTGAAAATGGAAAGCCCATATGGGCAAGAACAAAATTAACTTTAGGAAATGAATTTAGATATTCATCGAGATATAATGGATTTGCATAAGTTAAAACTGGTTTCCTTGTTGCTGGTGGAGGCCATCCCGTATGCATTAATATAACGCATTTATGCTTTTGGGCGACTTCTAATACTGGTTCCATTAATTTATCGTTTAACTGTTTCTCTCTAAAAGAAAGCATTACTTTAAAGCCCCGAATTCCAATTTCATTTATAACTTTCTCTAATTCTTCAATAATCTCTTCTTTTTTCTTCGGTTTTTCAGGAGGATTATAAAATGGAATAAATATATCCGGAGCATACTCAACCCACTTTTTTACAAGTTGATTTTCCTTAGCACTCACAGGAAGCAGTACTACCTTATCAATTTGTGCTTTCTTAATATGGTAGAGCGTTTTCTCGATAATATCATTAGTTTCTATAGAACTGATTTTCTCAGCCTCTTTTAAAATTCGTTCATAAAAACCATAACCCTCAAAGCCTTTGAAAAGTTTCTTCACTGTATCATACTCAATAACAGTTTGAGACACATGATAGTGGAAGTCAATACGCATTATTTATCTCCTAAATTAAATAATTATAATCCAAAATAGAAAATTACTCTGTATTTTAAAATATATAAAACGATAAAAAATATTTTAAAATTGAAAAATAAATAGTATTCTAAAACAGTATACAATTCAAAGAAAGAAATAAATATGGAAAATGAAATTAAAGATACTATATTAGAAGTTTCTTATATGAAAGAGTTTTCGATAACATTAGATTCTAATCCAAGTACAGGATATACCTGGGTTCCATTATTTGATGAAAAATTTCTTGAGTTAACTAATCGATCTATAAAATCCAATTCCAAAGAACCTAAAAGAATTGGAAGCTCCTTAAAAGAAGCGTTTAAATTTAAACCAATAAAATGTGGTATTACAACTCTTAAAATGATCTATAAAAGAGTTTGGGAAGAAAAGGAAATAAAAGAGTTAGATTTCAAAATAAAGATACAATGATTAAATATCTTAATTTTTCATTAATTGAATTAAAAGAAGATTTAGAGCTAATTTTTAGGAGTCTTAAGAGTTAATAGTTTTTAACTTCGGAGGGGGTATGAAAACTCTTCTCATATCTGTCTTTTCTAAATTAATCGCACTCTCAGGACATAAATGGGCACATACACCACACCCAATACATCTATCATCATTAACAACTGCAACAGTATCTATGAGTTCAACAGCTTCAGCGGCACAACTCTGCACGCAAGTTCCACATCCAGCACATGTATCTTCATCAATATGTGCTAAATGTGAAGTTAAATCCATTAAAGGAATTCCCCCCGTATAATGAAGTAAAAAAGTACCACAACAACATTTACAACAATTACATATTCCATTAAGCTCTTTTTCAATATCTAAATTGGTGTGAAAAGCCTTATGAACCAAACCTTCATCTTCAGCTTTTTTCATTATTTGCATTGATTCTTCTTTTGAAATTTTTTCAACAAAACCGTGTGAGATAAGAAATTCGGCTGTTCTACCGAAAGCAAAACAATTTCTCCTTTCCTTTGTTGTTTCACATGACTCATCAAGAAGATCTTTTTTATGTCTGCAATAACAAACAGTAACTCCTATTGGATCATATTTTTCAATGATTTTTGAGACTTCTTCTAATGGAAGAACTATTTCTTCCCTTACTTTAACTTCTTCTTCGACAGGAATAACTCTATCAATCGATGGACCATCCTTAAATTCTTGTACCATTTGGCTGTAATTATTTTGAGTATCTTGAACTATCTGGTTATAAAATTTAGAATATAATTTTGCTAAATATTTTGCTTTTTCATTGGTTTCACCACGCATTAGAGTGAATTCAATGATTCCTGGAAGTAAAGGTGTTTTCCGATAAACCATAACTCCTGTGCTTCTACTAGGAATACCTGAAATCACACCAATATTCATAAGATCGTTTAACATATCATTAAGTGATTCCTCATCCAAATCAGTTAAAGATTTAATCTGATCAATATTATATGAACGTTTATTAAGCAAAGTGATAAATTTCGCTTGCTCTTCAGTTAGTAAAGCTTGCATTATGTCAATAATGGTATCACTTACCCGTATTGGCAATCTTCCTGCTTTTATAAAATTTCTAGCTACTTTATACCATAATTTTTCAGACATTTTTAATCAATATCCGGATTACAATTATTAATATATTATTTACTTTTTAATTAAAAAAGATATAATTTTTATTATTTAGAAAATTAGTTGCCCAATAAATATATCCAAATGGTTTTTCTTTACCCTTTTTAATAAAAACAAGGCAGAGCATGTTGTAAAACCGGTTAGTATTCCAATCTATTATATAAACTTATAAAAAACTAAAAAAAAATATTTTATTTTTACGCTCTAAAAAGAACTGTTAAAATTTACCAATGTTGATTGGAACTATTTTACTCTTCGGGCATTTTAAGTCCAACAAGGGGTAATGCTTCGGTACCCGATAATAGTACCTCATTGTCCATCCTAAAACCCTCGATTTCTGACCACATGAGTACTTGTTCGTATAATAGTCTCATAAACTCATTAAATTTACCTTCTTTAACCTCGCTAATACCAATAGCTTTCATACCATCAGGAGTTACTCTAACTCCTACCCTTAAAATAGGTTTAGATATAGATCTGTCAGGAGGATATTTCTTTGAAATTTCAAGATATTTTTTACCAACTTCTTCTGATTTATCTGCTGGAAAATAGCTTGTTGACATTACTAATACCATATTTTTCACCTTTATATAATTTCTAATTAATATTGAATTTGGATTGTAGCAAGGTATATTTGTCTGGGAGAGATTTAAACCTTTTCATTCTTCTCTAAGTTTTTCTGAATATAAATTCTTTTTAGATTTTTCTATAAGAATAAAGGAAGACATGTAGTAAATCCAGTAAGCATTGCAAGGACTATGCCTCCCATAAGAGCAATAAGCGCTTTCTTTTCGTTAATATTATCACGAACTACCATCTGCCAAATACTAATGAGAATATCTAAAAGAGCGATAAACGAAACCATAGCAACAGCATAATATATTGTTGCTTCAAACGGACGAGTTGCTTGACTGATATCTGCTACAATATTTAGTCCAAAGGGATCAGTTATTCCTGATAATTGAATAAATAGAAAAATAAATCGATCTGGTAATGGGTCTAACACAATTATTAATAAATAGGTAAACCAGTTAAATAAAACTCCAAACGCAATAACAAGGTACACAGAACTTATAATAATACGAGGTTTCGTTAAAGGATTATCAGCCAATTTCTCCTCTTTACTATATCTTAACCGCTCCAAAAAATATTTTCCCCTTAAACTAAATAATGTTAGTAGCCCAATCGCTAATAAAATTGCAAAAAAGATGTACTTCAAGTAGCCGAAAAAAATTTCCAAGAAGCCATTCACATTTGAAAACACATCATCAAGGACAGGATTCAAACCTGGTAATAGAGATAACAAAGATAAATTCGATATCAGAGATATTATCATCAATCTTTATCTAAAATTACATATTTAAAGTCTACAAATAAAAAAATTTCTACGATTCTAAGTCCTCTTTTCCCTTCTTTAAATCAACCAATAAAATTCCATAGAAAATTATCGATAAACAAAACAATAGAAGAAACATATTACTTAATACGATGTTAATAGGAGATATCGTGTAAATATCGGTATATAGATATGGAATCGAATCCACGATTAAGATGGTAAATGCTACAAATAAAAGAGTTCGCATAAGGATTTTGATTTCAACCCTGTTGTACCACTGTATTCGAAAGGTCCAGAAAATTATATTGACACTACTCAAACCTGAGAGAAGTAGTAGAAATGCGACACTAAACTCAATTGATATGAAACTAAACATTACCACTAATTCTAATTTTAATTATTAAAACCCCTCAAAAAGAAGAAAGAAAAATAAAAGAAACTAATCTTAAAACAAATCTTTATTCAAAGTGAATATCTCTAATTATTTACTTTGCTTCTGATCTTTATAACCAAGATTGCTAAAGAAGCTGCTATACAAACTCCTAAATATATTAGCATGTATGGACCTCCCCCTAATTGGGCGGTTGGGTTTGTCACTCTACTAATTAATACACTTCCCCCGAAATATGCAATTGGTATTACTGGAAGCATTATTGGAACTAAATGCCGAGCCGTAAGTCCAATTAGTATGAATAGAATTCCGGTGAGATAATTTGAAATTCCAAAGACTCCTAATAAAAGCATTTGATTATCCACTCCGCCAGATAAGTTAATTACAAAAATATTGAGAGCTGCAAATTCAAGTAGGACGGTATGCATAAAACCCCTAATTAAATCAAAGCAACCAAGACCAATCATCAATATCCACGCAAACTTTGGACATTCAATCTCTTTTATATCCATCTGAGTTTAATCACCATATTTCTAATTATACCCATACTAATGAAAAATATAACAAAAAGTATTTGAAAAGAAAATCTTCTGCAAAGCGATGATATATACTTGTTCAGCCGCCTCAAATTTTCCTAGATTCCGGTATAATATTCTGAGGTAATTCTCTGTAATTGCTAGATCATGTAAATGGGTATCGAAGGAAAAATAAAGCAATATCAATGATAATGTAAATTATAAGAATCGTCACTAATAAATAAAGGATGTTGATTATTTTCTCTACTTGATGCTCCAATACAGTGGAAGTCGCAAATTT
>JBHLJZ010000116.1:0-10797 GCA_048887165.1 Candidatus Hodarchaeota archaeon
AAATTTAATGAAAATTATTCAAATATTTTAATTTTAGGAACACATTATGATTCGAGGGCAAGGGCAACAAAAGATTCAATCAATCCAGATTTGCCTGTGCCTGGAGCTAATGATGGTGCAAGTGGTAGTGCTGTTTTAATTGAGTTAGCAAGAGCAATATATAATAGGTCAGACGAACTAAAAATACAAGTTTGGTTTTTGTTTTTTGATGCAGAAGATCAAGGATACGACGAAAGTTATGGGATACCAGGTTGGAATTGGTGTGAAGGCTCAAGTTCATTTATAGAAGATATTGATTCTTTTCATAATTCTTCTATTGAAAATTTTGATGCCATGATTTTACTAGATATGGTAGGAGGTAGGGGATTAAAGTTCATAAATGAACAATATTCAACATCTTCCTTATTGAATGAACTATTTAAAGTTGGGAGACAATTAGGATATACTTCTGAGTTCCCCGTTAATGCAATCTCTACCTCTATAACTGATGATCATATTGCTTTTATAAATTATGGAATTCCTTCAGCAGACTTGATAATTAATTTCTGGGATAATCCTATTTGGTCCTATCATCATACATCAGAAGATAACCTGTCACATCTTTCCAATTTTAGTCTTGAAGTCACAGGGAGAACTGTTGAACAATTTATCTATAATAATTATTTAAATTCTGAAGATGAATATCAAGGAAATTATCCTTGGAAAGGAGATTTGAATCTACCAGATACTAATACATTAATAATTATTATTGTAATTGTCGCTATAATCGGGATTTCTACCATAATTTTTTCGATCTTAAAGAAATATAAAAAGAGTTCTAACATTTAATTTATTACGAAAGCTGTGTAAATTTATGGTACAATTTAAAGACTTAAAAAAAATAAGTGGAAATTTCACAGAAGAGTATTGCAAAGCGATAAATGAAAATTCTGAGTACGCTAAGGTTGCTAAAGGATGGGGTGTTGGTTTTGAAGGTTCTACCTTATATCTTATGGAAGCTAGTGGAGAAATTGAAGACAGTATAGGAATATTCATGGATTTGAGGGATGGAAAGTGTTTAGGAATAAAATTATTAGCACCTGATGCAAAACCTCCACGGAAACCTGGTTTATTAGTTAAAGGATCTTTAGCAATTTGGAATGAAATTGCTATCAGACAAATTACCGCTATAAGTGCTATTATGTCAGGAAAACTTAAGTTAGAGGGAAATATCAATTTAGTCATGAGATATTCCAAGGCGGCAATGATACTAGCTAAAATCGCTGGTAAGCAGAAATTTTTCAAAACTTTATTTACTCAATTTAAATTATAATATAATAGAATCTTTACTTTTTAATTCCTAGAATGGCTCTATGCTCGGTTTCATCAATATACATTTCTAAAATCTTAAAATTTTTGAAAAGCTTCTTAATTTCATCTTTTGAGAAAAAATGATGTGGCACACCTTTTTCCTGACCCTTTTGAGGAATAAATGTACGGGTCTCAACCTCTAGTAAATCCCACTCATTTTTGTGTTTAAATAATTCAAGGGTTGGAAAAGTGATGAATATTATCCCTCCTTTTCGTAATATTCTTTCGATTACTTTGATGGTCATTATAATTTTTTCTAAAAAATTATGGTGTATTACCTGAATCGATACTACAGCGTCAAAAAAATTATCTTCAAAAGGTAAATTTTCTTCTATACGATGAAGTAGTAGCTCTGCACACTGATTTTCTTCTTCTAACCACTTTTTAGCAATTTCTAAACCTTTAGGAGCAGCATCAACACCATATAGTTCAAAACCATTCTTTGAGAAAAATAATAGATGTCTACCTGTTCCACATCCGAGATCTAAAATTCTTTTTACTCCTTTTTCTCGGAAAAGTTTAACTAAGCGCTCCATATCTGGATGGGGATTAACAAAAACCTTCCCTTTTTCACTAAAAATTTCATTCCAGTCAGGCATAAGGGAAATAAAACCAGTTTTGGAATTAATATTTAGAGTTCATGGTCACATTCATAGAAATAATGCCCATATTTCTCCTTAAATGCTTCTGCTACTTCATCTATTTGGGGACGAATGAATTCATACCCATCTTTAATACTTTCATATGTAACTGGGAGTGCTCCTAATATTTCACCATCAACTTGGCATAAATAAGGTTCATCTTCTTTATTTTTCATTTCTATCCTTACTTTTTTACTATTGTATTCAGCTACATTTGGATGAGGCAATAATGATGCACTATACATTCTTTTAAATTGCATTAGCAGTTTAAATTTGCCAATGTCTACAATACTAATATCAAATAAACCATCATCGATTCTTGCTTTTTGACAAACATACATTCCACCACCATAAGCCCCACCATTTCCTACGGCTACTAAATTAGCCAATCCTTGATAAGTATCATTATCCATTGTTACAATTATTTCTTTACTCTTCCAAGAAAAAAGAGCTTGAAAAACAATAAGATTATAATTTTTTCCACCTTTTTCATTAGATCTTCTTGCTACCTCCGCATCAAATCCCTGACTTCCTACTCCTAAAAAGTAACGTTCCACTCCTTCATCAGTTTTAGCAAGACCAATATCCGTTTTACTACTAAAACCATCAGCAATTATTTCACATGCTCTTTTGATATCAGGTTTAATTCCAACCACTGCAGGAATATCATTTCCCGAACCCATTGGTATAAAACCGCACAATATTCCCGTATTAGAAGTAATTACACCATGAAGTACTTGATTAGCGGTACCATCACCTCCAGCGGCAATAACTCGGTATCCATCTTTAGCCATTTGATTTGCTAATTCTATAGCATGACCATCATATTCCGTCTGTACTGATTTGTATGAAACGTTTAATTCCTCTAAACATTTAAATGCATATTCAAGATCTTGCTGAGTTTTTCCTTTTTTCGCTATAGGATTATAAATTATAGCATAATCTGCTTCCATTTTAAACCCACAATTATTTTCTACTGAAAAACAAATATCTTTTGATATAATTTTATTTTTCGAACTATTTAAAATTTTAATTATTGAAATTATATTTGAAAATCTTATTTCAAGTTGCTCCTTTTAATTCTTTTATTACTTTGTCCTTGTCTTCAAATTTAAGTTCAAGTATTATTCTATCCCACCTCAAATAAATTGGAAAAAATCCTTCTTATTCTCTTTTTCGATCTACTACACTAATTTCCATAACGATTTTACCCCAGCCACCACATTTTAATCCTATATCAGGACACCCTACTCTATTAAATAATAACTCATTTGGATCTTGACCAGCAAACATTAATGCCTCTACAGCATGTACTAAATTTCCCGCAGCACCCAATGCTGAAATACAGATTCTTTTCGGACAAAGTTTAGTTAATAAATTCCCAAAACCATCAAAAAAGAATTTGTCTCCAACTTTATGCTGACTGTTACAGCCATGAGACTCAACCACTTCTATTACAATTGTTTTATTCATTAATTTAGGCGATCTCTTAAGAACTTCAATATTTTTTGGATTTTCCATAAAAATTTTCATTTCTTCGTCTGAGTATCCTAAATGACTTTTCATAAAGTCTAGTATTTCTTTAGACATGATTATTTTTTCTCTCTAAATGTTATTTTATTCGTTTTTATATGTATATGTTATTATTAAGACCCTAAAAAAGGTTTTTCTTTAAGTTAAAATGTAAAATAAAAAATATAATTTAAAATTAGTAAATTTAGCTTGGAATGGGTTCAACTACTTTAGTCGGTTCTTCTTTAAAATAATCTAATACTTTTTTAATGCATAAATATGAAGTATTTGCCTTATTAATATCACATACTGTTGTATAGTTAAAAATTACCAAATGCTTTGCCCCTATTCTAATGTATTTTTCAATTTTTTCAATAACGTTATCAGGTGTGCCAATAACGAAGAAATCTTTACACATATCAACAGGTACTTTCTCATATGCTTCCATTAATGTCTCCTTGTCATATCTCGTTGGAATGTAATCTATAGAACCGTAAAAGTCATCACCTAATGGATGAGATAAACCATACTCTTTAAAATATCTATTTGGCGCTGTCAACATCTGATTTTTTACTAGAGGGTTTTCGATCATTTCATCACAATTTTCTTGTTTTTCATCAATTATTACACATAGACCTACGCCTGGAGTTATCTCATCGGGATTTCGTCCTTCTTTTTTAGCTGACAATTGAATTTTTTCAAGACACTCATTATATATTTTTGGAGTCATAGCATATGGCAACCAACCATCTCCTAGTTTACCTGTTAACTCAAGCATCTGAGGGCCAAAAGCTCCAATCCATATTGGGGGTGGTTTTGCTCTTTTGAAAGGTTTCAAAGAAAGAACAGCATCTTTTAATTTCCAAAAATTTCCATTAAAGTCGACTTTTTTATCTTTTTTCCACAATAATTTGATAATTTTTATTGCCTCCTCTAGTCGACTGACTGGTTTTTCCCATTTTATCCCATAGGGAATAATATTCTCACCTTCACCCGCTCCTATTCCAAGAATTATTCTCCCTTTTGAAATATGATCTAAAGTTATCATCATATGGGCAAGTAAAGCAGGATGATGTCGAAAAGTTTCTGTGACAAATGTACCTAAAAAGACTTTTTTTGTATTGTTCGCTGCAACTGCCATCGTAGGGAATACATTATAAGCATCATGGGGTCTTCTTAGAAATGTAGATATATTTACCAAATCGGGGTTCCAAATTGCATCAGGAAACCAACTCATTAGATGATCTGTATACCACAGTGAATCAAAACCATGCTTCTCAAACACCTTTGTATTCCTAATTCCATTGACAAAGGGAACACTATAGGTATTTTCAATACCAATTTTAATATCACTCATATCCATTATAGACTACCTTTGGATTTCGTTAAAGGTGATTAATGTGATTATAGCTTAATATTTATACTATTCTGTGAAATTTTAATTCTTTAATAAAAAAAGTAATATTTTGAATTGAAATTAATTTTCTCTATTCATTTTTTTAAGAATTTCGTCTTTGTCAGTAACTTTTAGTTCGAGAATTATTCTGCCCCATCCTCCGCATTTTAATCCAATATCGAAGCACCCTACTCTTTTAATCCTCATTTCATTTGGATCGATACCCGCATAAAATAGTTCTTGAGCCGCAAAGATTAACCGTTCCATCTCGCTTAAAGCATAAATACAAATCCGCTTAGGATTTAATTTAGTAAGTAGATTTCCTGGACCATCAAAATAAAATTTATCACCAACTTTATGTAAACTGGCACATCCATGTGATTCTACCACTTCAATAGCGATTGTTTTTTGTAATAGAGCAGGTATTTTTAAAAGAGCTTCTTGATTTCTAGGATTTTCTAACCAAAGCTCCATCTCCTCATCTGTATACCCTAAATGACTTTTTAAAAAGTCATGAATTTTTTTAGGCATGATTTTTTTCCCTAAGTGTTGTTATATTCATTTTTATAATTTATGTCTAATTTATGATTCCAACACTTATATTACTTTTTGATTAATTAAACATCATAAGAAATAGGTAAAATAATAATAAATTTCTACTTTATCGCTTTAAGCTTAACTAATTTTTCTTACTTCTCTCTCCACATGCACCCACATCCATCGCAAGCATATTTTTTACCATAGATGCGAGGGTAAGCACATATTATATTTGTTTTATCAATATATTCATGTATATTAAACATCGTATCATTTCCACATACTGGACATACTCGGCGGCCTTCGGGTTTTGGAAAAGTTAAAATCTCATCTTCGCCTTCTAGAATCGAACTATGTTTAAATGATTCGACAAGGTTTATTCTGCTTCTAAATCGCTTTATAACCGGTTCTATCATATCCTCTAATGATCTATCTAGTTCTAACTCATCTGAAGGCTCACTTTGTTTACTTTCTACTTCTTTGTTCATTAATTTCATATAGCTGATAACAATTGGCTTTATTTCATCTTTTCTTGGTAAACGTTCATATTTTTCTTCAAAATTTTCAATAAAGCCTTCCACATAGTTTTTTTCAATATTGAATCCCAAATATTCAATTTGGTTCATAATTTCATCTATAATATCATTTTTAGATAATGTGCCTTCCATATACATGCGAGCAATCCTCACCCTTTGCCGTTAAAAAAATTTTGGATCAAAGTTAAAAACTGATATCAAATAATTAAGATGTTATTCTTTATATTAGTTTCTCCAGATCTAATTTATTTTCTACACAGCATAGGTATTGAAATTGAAATATAATATTAATAGAACATAAACTAAATTAATCTTTTTCAATACGGTATCGAATTATAGTAATTTTCTATAGATCCAATTCAGACCTTTTATGATGGATCCAAAAGAAATGGAATTTGCTTAGTTTTGATTATCTTTTTCATGTAGATTATACTTATCATTAGGATTGAAAAGAATCTGGATTGAAACAAAAATTTATATTATTAACTTTATTTAATAAGTCAAGAGAAAGTATTTTGCATCAATTATGGACAAAAAAGATTTAACTACTAATAAAAAGGAAGAAAAAAAGCCACTTCCTAAAAAAAAGGTCATAATAGCAGTCGTTATGATTTGTTTTGCATTTTTTGGCTCGTTTTTAGTTTACTTTATTTTACAGATAACCTTAAATTCCGAAACTCCAGTAGTTGTAGTTATCTCAAATTCTATGGTTCCTAAAATTAACAAAGGAGATTTACTGTTTGTTCGAGGTGTGGATCCAGAGAGTATACAAAATGGAACCGAAGAAAATTTAGAAGGAGATGTAATAGTATTTGATGCTCAGGGTTTATGGATAGGCGCACCAAACGAACCTATTGTTCATCGTGTTATTGATAAATGGGAAACTGGAGGTACGTGGTATTTTCAAACGAAAGGAGATGCAAATCATTCTCCTGATCCTGCCCCAGTTCCTGAAGATCGTGTCCATGGTATAGTAATTGGAATGATACCCTTTATTGGATGGGTTAAAATTGTCCTAGCTGATTCTGGATTATTAATACCAATCCTTATAATCATCTCAGCACTATTAATAATAAGTATAATATGGGATATTATGAAGGGGGAAGATCAAAATCAAGAAGTTATTGAGGATTCATATCAAAAAGGAATTCCAGAAGATTTAAAAGAAGATTAAAATTCTTATCTCCTAATTTACTCTGATTTTAATATTTTATAAATTAAATTTTTATATTTAATCATGATTCATGTAACATACAAAAATATTATTATAAAAAAAGTGATATATAATGGCATGGACACCACCAAGTAAATTTATCGTATTTTTAACCTTCCTTATGATGGCATTTGGGATATTTATCTTACTTGATTTATCCTTAGGTGCTTGGACCCCTTTGTTACCTGCATTTGATTTAATGGGTTATAATGGATGGTTTATTATCGCATTGGTATTATTTTTTCTTACATGGTTTTTCTTTTTCCTTGGAGTTAAGCTAAAAGGATTATAAAATCTAATTTTAATTTTTTTTTTCCTCTTTAAAGCTATTGAATTTATATTATCTAATTAATAAAATTTTTAAGATTTCTAAGATTTGAAGAAAATGTTATATCTCGTAATTTAATATTACGATACAACATTAATACATAAAAACAATAAAACAAAACGAAAAAAACTAAAAACCTTAACACTTTTGACCTAGATTGTGAAAAAGTGGAATAAATTGACTAAATTATAAGGAAGTGAAAAAAAATGTCCAAGAAAGAAGAGAATGCTGTGTTTGTTGGGCGACGTCCAACAATGAACTACGTTATGGCCACTATGATGATCCTTAACAAAGGAGAAGAATGTACTGTTAAGGCCAGAGGCAGGGCTATTTCCCACGCCGTAGACGTATGCGAAATCCTTAGAAACAGGTTCCTAAAGGGAACTGAATATAAGGATATTAAACTAAGTACCGAACAACTCGAAGGAGAAAATGGTCAAAATAATAATGTCTCAAGCATTGAGATCGTCCTTGCTCCACCAAAATAGAGAAAATATATTTCATATGTTCGGGAATACAATAAAACATAAAACTATTTTTTTTATTATTTTTTTATGTAATTTTTGTTTGAATCAATAAACTTGAAGATAATAAGTTGATCTTTAAACTAACCTATACTTTATTCGCTATCGTTAATATTTCTCAATATAAATACCATCTAAAAATTGAATTTCCAGAGCTAAAATTGAACCGTTAATAATGAAATTCAATAAGATTTAAAAACAGAAATAGTAATAATTAATATTAACAAATCAATCTATAACAGTTTAATTTTTATTTAAATTAAATGTAAAAAAATTAAAATTATAAAAGGTAGGAGAATAAGAATGGCTAAAAAAGGAGGCAAAGTTGAACCACTTTTTGTTAAATCCAAAGTCCGAGAATATATTAAAGGAAAGGGATTAAATACTTCCAGTGGTATCCTTGATGGAGAAGCTCTAAATGGTATGATAACATGGATGCTTGATAAAGCAGTTGAAAGAGCAAAAGGTAATGGACGCAAAACAGTAAAAGCTCGAGATTTATAAACAATTAAATCCTAATTTTTTATTTTTTTATTATTATTCGTAGTAATGGAGAACTTCACTAATCTGAAATTACTTTAGATTTATAAAAATGATAATTTCAGTTTTCTTTTATATGCATTGCTAATATGAAATAGTGATAAATAATTAATTTTATAAGCTCGCTAAATTTATAAATGTGAATTTTTATCTAAATCACAGAATCATTGGCGAAATTAATCAAACAACAATCTTTGGTTTAAATGGTTGAGATTCGGCAAATTTATTTAGTTGGGGCTATATTTACTGCTGTTATATTAATAATTTTATATATAATCCTAAAAAGATACATAAATCGTAATAAATACGAAAAGCCTGAGTTACTAAAATATTTAAAATCTATTGATGGTCATATTGTAAAATCAAAAGGAGAATTAATTATTGATAATTATCTTTATCTCAACGGGATACAACATATATATGAAAAGAAACTAAAAATAAAAGGTCAAAAAGTTAAAACAGATTGGTACTTACCAGAATATAATGCATTTATTGAATATTGGGGTTATTACGGTAAAGAATATATGAAAAGGAAGAAAGAAAAACTTAAAATATACCGTAAAGCAAAATTAAAATTAATCTCAGTAGAAAACAGAATGTTTAATGATATATATCAGAATTTGAATAAATTTTTGCAAAAGAAAAATAATGTAAAAGATAAAAAATCGCTGGATCATCAAAATAGATATTGTTATTATTGTGGAACTTATTTGGATGAGAGATTTTAGATTGGCTTTTTACTTTAGAAAATTTTCAAGGAGATTATATACTTCTTCTAGAACATCCAAAGTTGGCAAAAAAGTTAAACGCATATGATCTTTGCCATATTCACCGAATCCAGAACCATATACCGCGCAAACTCCCGTTTGCTTTAAAAGACTTATAACAAAATCTTTATCGTCTTTCCATTCTTTTAACTCATTTAAGTCTAGCTTTGGAAATAAATAGAATGCACCATTTGGGTTTATACAGCTCATTCCCTCTATTTGGCGTATTCTTTTGTAAGAGTAATCGCGTCTTTCTTTTAGTTTTTTCACCATTTCTTTAGTATGAGTACCAGGATTTTTTAAAATCTGGATAGCGGCATGTTGTGCTATTGAGCTTGCACATAATCTTGCTCGTGCTAATTTTGCCACAGCTTCCTTTAGATCTTTCAATTTGTTTTCAGGATCGTGATAGTAAAGATAACCTAACCTCCAACCTGTGACTAAGTGAGTTTTTGAAAACCCATTTAATCCTATAACTGGTACATCCTTACTTATTGATGCAGGACATACATAAGGCTTATCATATGTAATTTGATCATAGATCTCATCAGATAAAACAGGTAAATTATATTCACCAGCCAAATCTATTACATTTTTCACTTTTTTCTCACTATATAATACTCCAGTCGGATTATTTGGAGAACAAATTAGAATCGCCTGAGTTTTATCTGTGATTTTATTTCTTAAATCATCAATATTAGGTTCCCAATCGTCACCTTCATCTAATTCGTATTCAATAGGTATACCATCAAAAAATTTAGTATAATTAATATATAAAGGATAAGATGGACCCGGTATCAAAAGCTCATTATTATCTTCAATCATCCCGGCAAGTATGAAATAAATTCCTTCTGTAACACCGGTTGTAATTAAAATATTATCAGGATTAATATTTAATTTATTGCGGCTTTTTAGTAATTTGCTTATTTCTTCTCTTAGTTCGTAAATCCCCATTGAATCAACATAATTATTTTTTCCTACAAAAGTAGCATCTGCTAAAGCTTGGGAGATATAACGAGGCGTATGAAGATCATAAATGACTGGATCTCCAATATTAAGGTGATATACCTTCTTCCCGCTTTTTTCAACTTCATTGGCCACAACTGCTATCTCTCTAATAGCATATTCAATCTCTTTTAATCTTTTAGATACCATAAAATTCACTATATATTATTCGAATTACTTCAATTACAGTTTTTTCTTATTATTGAGTAATATTATTAACTAAATTTATTAATTCTTATTAGTAAATATTTTAAGGAAGAATTTAAAAAAAATTTTTATAAAATTAGTAAAAGTAAGACTTTATCTCCTTCTTAAATAATTCAATTAAAGACTCAAGATATTGTGCATTATAAGTGTTCTTATCATCAATTTCCCGATAAGCATATAAATACTCAGAAAGGCGCTCGATTTTTTCATTCAATTCTAATTCAAGGTAACCTTTAGTAAA
>JBHLJZ010000117.1:0-10718 GCA_048887165.1 Candidatus Hodarchaeota archaeon
TTATTTTTGTTTTATTTTTTATTCTAACCCACCAAATGAATGGAACTTATATTCTAATTTAATAATTAAAGAAAAAAATTTTAATTAAAATTTTTAAGATTTTTTAAATAGGCTCAAAACCTAAATCAACTCGTGTTTCTCCACCTTGAAGTTCTGACTCAATAAAAGACACTTTGACTGGAGTCTCAATTAAAATGTTTTCTGGTTTTGATTCATCAACGCCTATTAATTGTCCAGAAACCATTGGACCTTCATCAAGTTTTATAACTGAAAAACAATATGGTTTCTTCATAGAATACCCTTTGTTTACCATGAATGTTGTTCCAACGCCAATACATGAAAATGCTGCAATTTTCCCTTTACCAGACATTTCAATCCATTCCAATTCTGTCGAGTTGCATTCAATGCATAATTTTCTTGGAGGTACATACATAGCATTACATTTCTTACATTTTGAACCCATTAATTTCTTACTTTGGATATATTCCAAATAATTTTGAATAGTTAATTCTTTCTCTTCTGACATTTCCATTTTCACCTCACTTCTGGTATATCGTAACGACGCAAGTTCCGCCACTACCTCCAAGGTTATGAGTAAGCGCTTTTTCAACATCAAATTTGACTTGCCTATTCCTTTCAGCAATTCCCCTCATTTGTTTAAATGTTTCTACTGCCATAGCTGCTCCTGTTGCTCCCACAGGGTGTCCTTTCGACTTTAAACCCCCTGATGTATTTATCGGAAGAACTCCATCTCTTTTTGATTCCCCATTCTTAATAGCTTCAACTGCTTTTCCTTTCTCATAAAAACCTAAATCTTCCATTGCTAAAATTTCTGCGATTGTAAAGCAGTCATGAACTTCAGCTATTTGGATGTCTTTAGGCTTCAAACCTGACATTTGATACGCTTGTTTTGCAGCTTCTTTTGTTGCGATAAAACTTGTAATATCAGATCGATCATGTAGAGAAAGTGATGCACTTCCTTGACCTGTACCAGTTATCCAGATGGGTGTGTCTGTATATTTCTTGGCAATCTCTTCTGACGCCAAAAATAAACAAGCAGCTCCATCAGTAACTAATGAACAATCAAATAACCTTAAAGGTGAAGCTATCATTGGATTTGATGAACTCTTCAGAAAATCAAATTCATCTTTCCATTCCGGAATATCTCTTCCTTGACTTTCAAACTTTTTAATTTTACTTGCCATTATTTCTTTAATCGATTGTTGCATCTGAGCAAAAGGATTTTCTTTACCATTTTCATGATTTTTTATTCCAACTCTCATTAAGTCTTCTGGGGTAGTACCATATTTATGAAAATGAGCAGAGGCAATAGCAGCATATAGTCCCGGGAATGTAGCTCCAGCAGGGTATTCAAAAAGATTATCGGAAGCTGTTGCTAAAGTATCTGTTACTAATGTTGTAGATACTTCTGTCATTGATTCACACCCACATACTGCAATTACATCATGAACTCCTGATGCGATAGCTAAAATCGCTTGGCGGAAGGCAACTCCGCTACTAGCACATGCACCTTCAAATCTTGGAGCTGGCTTTGGAGTTAATCCTACTAAATTTGCCATTTGTGGCCCTAAATGTCCTTGATGGTTAAATAAATCAGAAG
Source organism: Candidatus Hodarchaeota archaeon (assembly GCA_048887165.1). Taxonomy (GTDB): domain Archaea; phylum Asgardarchaeota; class Lokiarchaeia; order Sigyniarchaeales; family SOKP01; genus SOKP01. Next base: position 1,622 of record JBHLJZ010000117.1, read on the forward strand.
AATAATTTCCAACGTAACAAGCATCTACATCCTTCGGCTCTATTCCATTATCTACTCTATTTACAGCATCTATCCAAGCGTCAACCCATAGATCGGGATTTCTTTTAACTGGAAACCATTGTCCAAACTTACTCATACCCGCTCCTACAATTGCAACTTTTTTTGATAATTTTCCCATTTTTTATAACCTAAATATTTATTTTTTATTTAATTGCGAGATTAATAATTTGAATTTTCGAATTTTTATAATTCTTATTTTTTATTTTGATAGTTAAGATTTTTATCTATTTTTTCATTAAATCAATTTATGTCAAATCTTAAACCCGTTAGGTGGGAGGATTATAAAGTAGGAGATTCTGCAGAATTCACTAAAACAATTACCGAAGAAGATGTTATGAAATTTGCTGAAGTAACTGGAGATTACAACCCAATACATGTTAATCCTGAGTATGCAAAAACTCAAATGTTTGGGAAACAAGTTGCTCATGGAGCGCTGAGTTCTGGTTTAATTTCAGCTGTTTTAGGAACCAAATTATTTGGGCCAGGAATCTTATATGGTGGACAGACAGTAAAATTTATTAAACCTGTTTTTTTTGGTGATACATTGACGGCTATTGCTACTGTAAAAGAAAAGTTTACTAAGAAAGAGGGTAAATTAAAATTCATTATCGCTGATACAATAGTAAAGAATCAAAATGATGAAGTAGTAACATCTGGCGAAGGTACAATAGTATTTATGTGAACATTGAAGAAATTGATAGATTAATGGATTTATCTCATAATTGGGAAGAACAAAAAATTGGAAAGAAAGTTTGATTTAATATTCTATTCCAAAGCGAGAGCTAATTCCTTTTGAAGAATAATAATGTTTAATCATTCTCATCTCTGTCAGTAAATCAGCTCGTTCTTTTATTTTTGGATGCATGTTAGGACCACCTGTTAAAATTAACTCAACTTTTTCAGGTTTTTTTTCAATTAATACCAATACATCATTCACATCAATTAAGCCATAAGCAATAGCAACACCAATTTCATCTAAAATAACAATGTCATACTCATCACTCGTAATTATCTCTTCAGCAAATTTTAATGCTTTTTTGGCTTCTTCATAATCAATTTCTCTTGGTTCAGTAATGAGATCGGGTGTGCCAAACTGTTTAAGTTCAAAATTTTCAGTATTTTTAATCGCACTTACTTCCCCATACTTATCCCAACCTTTCATAAATTGAATCATATAAACTTTGAAGCCATGTCCCGTAGCACGAAAACCTTGACCTAAAGCTGCGGTAGTTTTTCCCTTGCCCCGTCCAAAATAAACTTGCACGAGTCCTTCATTCAATCTTTTTCGAATAGTTCTCGACCTCAGATTTTATTTAGAATTTTATATGTTTTTCAATTGTCAAAATTTTTATAACTTTTGTATGATCAATAATATAAAAAAAAATAACAGGTTTTATTATGGCATTAGAAGCTCTTGATATAACAAATGGAGTAGTCCTTATATTATTTTGCGCTTTATCAATTTATTTAGGAATAAGAATAAGTGCCAAATATTTTAAATATAGACAAAGACAATTGCTTTTAGTAGGATTAACTTGGATCTTTTTGGTTTGTCCTTGGTATCCCGCAAGTATTTCATTTATTATGGTGTTGATTATTGGTGAAAGCCTCACAGCCATACCCTATTTTATAATCGGAAATATTTTTATACCAATCGCAGTAATATTATGGATAATAGCATTAACTGATTTTATTTACAAAACGAAACAAAAACTTCTGGTAAGCTTATTTACGTTATATGGTATTGTATTCTATGTGCTATTTTTCATTTTTATTTCTACAGATCCCAGTCTTATCGGTTACCTAAAGGGTTATACCGATGTACAATATAATACATTTACCATTTTATACGTATTTACAATTCTAATAATAGCCTTAAGCACAGGGATACTTTTTGCGAGAGAATCGTTAAAATCTGAAGATCCAGAGATAAGATTAAAAGGGAAATTTCTTCTACTAGCATTTCTGTTTTTTGTTGTGGGATCTTTTTTAGATGCAATTATTCCTCTGAACTTTCTAACTTTACCAATTATAAGGACTATAGAGATTTTGAGTGCAATAACTTTTTATTGTGGTTTTATATTACCTAAACCAGTAAAGAATTTCTTTTTAAAGAAAACCAGCTGATTATAATAGAAAAATATAGAAGAATCTTTAATTTCTTTCTTTCTTTTTTTCTATTAATTTATTTTAGAATTTTGAAAAACACTTTAAATTGGATTTGATTTATAAAAATGGCATCTAGTAATAATTATATAGATTTATATAGAAAATTACAGCAACATCTTGATAAAATGCCAATTGGTTTTCCAGCAGCGAAATCTGGTTCTGATATAAGAGTTTTAAAGCACTTATTTACTCCTGAAGAAGCAGAAATAGCAATGTTATTGAAGTTTGGGTGGGATCGAGATCTCGAATCATTGGATATTATTTATGAACGAGTTAAAGACAAGGGGATTTCAAAAGATGAGTTAGAACATAAGTTAAACAATCTGGTGGAAAAAGGTCTTATTATGTTCAAACGAGAAAAGGATATGAAGTATTATGGAAATGCTCACTTAATGGTCGGAATATTTGAATTCCAAGTAAATAGGTTAGAAAAATTTCCTAAAGAATTTATTAAGGATTTCCATGATTATTTCGATGAAGCATGGCTAAAGGAAGTTTTTAAAGTGAAAGGAGGACAATTACGCGTGGTGCCTGTTGAGAAGAGTATAGATATTGAGCAAAATATTAGCAACTATGATAACATTAGAGAACTTATCGAGTCTTCTGAAGGTCCCTATATGGTAACTAATTGTATTTGTAGACAAGTAACAGATCTTGTGGAAAAACCCTGTAAAGCCACTTCAAGAAGAGAACTATGTCTTGGATTTGGTTATGGAGCTAAATTATATATAGAACAAGGGTGGGGTCGTGAAATAACAAAAGAAGAATCAATTCACATATTAAAACAAAATCAAGACGATGGGTTAGTAATTCAACCAGATAATGCTCAAGAGTTATGTTTTATTTGTAGTTGTTGCAATTGCTGTTGTGAAGGGTTATCTCGAATAGTTAAATTCCCAAATCCCGGAGATCTCACTATTTCGAATTATTTTGCTGAAGTAGATACTGAGCTTTGTACAGGTTGTGAAACCTGCATAGATATTTGTCCGATGGAAGCGATATTTATGAGAGAAAATATATCAGAAATAATCCTTAAACGTTGTATTGGATGTGGGAATTGTGTTGCGAAATGTCCTTCTTCTGCAATTGAATTAAAAAAAAGAGAAAGACAATTTATACCTTATCCTAGCATGGATGATTTGTTTGATAAGATTATGCAAAGAAAAGAGAGATTAAAAGAAAACTTTCTACAAACACAAAAAGAGGGATAAGTATTATGGGAAATTGGAAAGAATTGGATGAGAAATTAATTAAATATCTAAGATTGAGCACATTTCCTATTGGTGTTAAGTTGTTAAAGGATCCAGAAGAACTTAAAAAAATCGAATTCTTGAAAACTCCAAAAGAAAAGTTGGCAATTTGTCAATTGTTCAGTTATGCAAGACATTATGGATGGACTATGGGATGTGTTAAAGAGGACAATATATGCCCACTCGCAGATATAATACTTGGATTTGAAGAATCACATAGATTATTCGAAGAAGGAGCATTTTTTATAGGTAGATACAATGAAACTAAAGAGGCTGCAAAAATGACTACCGCTACAATACCTAAAATACCCTTTGGAGAATATTCAGCAATTATTGCAGGTGCGTTAAATCGTATAGATTTTAAACCGAATTTAATTCTAATATGGGGTAATTCTGCACAGATTATGAGAATAATACAAGGCTATCTATGGAAGAGAGGAGGAAGAATTTCAATGTCAACTTTTTGCGATGGAGTTTGTGCTGATATAATTTCAAATGCAATATTAACAGGTGAGTTACAAATAGCATTCCCATGCTTGGGAGATCGTAGTTTTGGAATAGCAAAAGATACTGATTTAATTGCGTCAATACCATTTGCTATAATTGATGAAATTATTGATGGTATGACAGAAACTCACAAAGCAGGTACAAGATACCCTATACCTTTTCAATTATCAACCCCAAAATATTTTGAAGAGTTAAATAAACAATTAGATAAAGTTAAAAAAAATTAAATTGTGATGAATTAATGGAACATCTCGAAGGAGAGTACAAAGGGGAAAAAGATTTAAAAATTTATTATCAGGCATGGGTACCTGAAAATCCAAAAGCAGTTATTCAAATCGTGCATGGATTTGCTGAACACTCAGGAAGATATATGAATGTAATAAATCGTTTAATACCTATAGGATATGCGATGTATGCCAATGATCACCGTGGTCATGGAAAATCTGATGGAAAAAGAAATTATGTTGACAATTTTGATCAATATATTGAAGATGAAAAAAAACTATATGATTTAATAATGCATAATTATCCTAATTTGCCAATTTTTATGTTAGGACATTCTATGGGTTCAATGATTTCATTAATTTTTACAAAAAAATATGAAACATTCTTAAGAGGTTTAATTTTATCTGGTACTGGTACGGGAGCGGGCGAGAGCATAAGTAAAACCTTAAAGATAATAGTAAAATTTTTAGCAAAAATTGCTCCAAAAAAGTATATAAACCCTGGACTCGAAGCTGATAAGTTAAGCCATGACCCTGAAGTTGTATATGCGTATGACAACGATCCGTTAGTTAATGCTGATAAAATTACCATAGGTTTAGGATGGGAATTAATGAAAAATTTTGAAAATTTTAACTCAATTACTAGCAAATTAGAAATACCCTTATTGGTTCAATGTGGTGCTGAAGATAGTCTTATTAAAGGATCTGAGGAAGTACTCAGAAATGCTTTTAATATGGAAGACAAAACTATCCTTATATATGATGGGTTATATCATGAAGTTTATAATGAGGTAAAGGAAGAAAGAGAGAAAGTTCTTAATGATCTTAGTAATTGGTTAGATAAACATATTTAATTTTCCCCTTATTCTTTTTCTTGAAAAAATATTTTTAATCGAGTATATATTTTTAGTAAATATTATTTTAAAATTCCTTTTTAACATATACAAGATGAGGGTAATATAAATGGATTCGAAATTAATATCTTTAGAGGAAGCGATTTCTATCTATGTTAATAATGGAGATTTAGTAGGATTTGGAGGACTATCGTTTTGGAGAAAACCAATGAGCGCAGTAAGGGAAATAATTCGACAAGGCAAAAAAAATTTGTCTATCTGTACTTTTGTGGGAGGACTTGAAGTTGACATGCTTATTGCTGCAGGATATATTTCAAAAATAAAGTCTTGCTTTGTCGGAATGGAAATCTTTGGAATGGCTCCCTACTATCGGAAAGCGATTGAAGAAGGAATAATCCAGGTTTCTGAAGAATCTGAAGCAACGATCGCCTTAGGATTAAGGGCTTCCTATTTAAAAGTGCCATTTATGCCCTTGAAGGGAATTATAGGAACAGACTTTCCTAAGGTAAGAGAAGATATAAAACAAATAGAAGATCCCCTCGGATCAGGAACTCAAATAATTGCTGTTCCTAAAATAGATCTAGATGTTGCTATTTTGCATGTACCTTATGCTGACGAAATTGGAAATGGAAATATTGCTGGTGCTGTGTGGATGGACGATGATATGGCAAAAACCGCAAAAAAAACAATTATTATATGCGAAAAACTTGTAGAAACAGAAGATATACGCTATTTACCTGGAAAAGCTCAATTACCAATGCAGACTACAAGCGCTGTCGTTAAGGTTCCTTTTGGAGCGCATCCTACATCTTGTTATCCTTTTTATACATTTGATGCATTACACATACAATCATACCTGAAATTAAAATTTAATGATTATAAACAGAAATTTATAGATGTAAAATCTCATGCTGAATATTTTGATAATGCTGGTGGCTCAAAAACTATTTTAGATATATTATTATAGTTTGATGAATAAAAATGACCAATTCAATTATAATAAAAACTGAACTTCTTCCATCAACGGAAGAGATGATGCATTGGATCACTGAAATATGTGATCAAGGTATTCGACGTCCTGGTTATCAAGCAGATGAATGGGTTGAAACTTGGATAAAGGAAAAGTATGTGAGATTTGGATTGAAAGAAATTAATTTAGATCCTATCTCTATTAAAAAATGGGAATCAAAAAATCCAAAATTAAAATTGTGGTTTACAGATAATCCTGAAAGCATATTAGATGTACCATGTTTTCCTCTCCCTTATTCAACTCCAACAGATGGAGTAGAAGCGGAACTGGCCTTTCTCAAAAAGGATATTAAATTGTCTAATAAAATTGGAGTCTTAAAACTGAAATTAATTAAGTTACCTACAGCAGCTTTGAAATCTATTGCTGACAGATATTATGATCCAAAAAACGAATTTGATAATCTGAAACAACTTATGCCATTTGGAATTATTATGCAAGATGCGATAAATTATGCAATAGGTGCTAAAGCATCAGCATTTATCGGAATATTAAGCAATTATCCATGGGAAACGCAGGATTATTATGTTCCATATGATGCAATTATTAGAGAAATACCTGGTGCCTGGGTAAGTCCTAATAACGGTAAAAAAGTGCTTAGATTAATGAGAAAAGGAAAAGTGACTGGACGCATTTCTTACCAAGCTACTGTTTCGGAAGCTACTTCGAATAATATTACAGCTACTTTGAAAGGTCAATCCGATGATTGGATCATTATCAGTACTCATCATGATGGCCCTTGGGCATCAGCAGTAGAAGATGCATCTGGAATAGCTTTAGTATTAGCTCAAGCGAAATATTGGTCAAAGATTCCCCAGGACCAAAGACCATTTAACATGATGTTCGTACTTACAGCAGCCCATATGAGTGGTGGAATGGGAGTCCAGAAATTTGTGGAAAGAAATAAGGAATTTCTCTCCAATGTTGTAGCAACAATTACGCTTGAACATGTTGCAAAAGATAGTAAAGGCAAAAAAGGGAAATTAGCTCTGTTTGATGAACCTGTAGTGCGTTGGTGGTTTACAAGTCGAATTACACCCCTCGAGGAAATTACAGAAGAGGCAATCAAAAAAGAAGATTTATATCGTTCAATCATCATGCCACCTGATGGGTTCCCTCCCGGAAGAGAAAGCCCTCCTTCTGATGCGTCTCCATTTCATCTTGCTGAAACCCCAATTATTTCGCTTCTTACGGCACCACCCTATTTATTTGATCCTGCTGATACACCAGATAAAGTTCATAAAGATAGTTTAGTTCCCATCACTCGTGCTGTAATTCGGATCATTAATGCTCTTAAAGGTCATACTGCTGAAGGATTCAGGAAAGAAGTGCGTAAAAAATTCAAAAGATCGAAACTACTACAGCAATTTACCGAAAAACTACGTGAGGATCAATTTTAATTTAATATTAAAATAAGATAATATGTCTAAATAAATAAAAAAAAAGAATAATATTTCATATCATACTCTATTGGAGGTAAAATAGATGGTTGATAATTCAAAAAAATATCAAGATGCATTGCAATTAATATTTAATAGAAGAACAATTAGAGCATATAATTCCAAGGAAATTACAGAACAAGAGATTGAAATTATAATAAAAGCAGCAATGAGAGCTCCAACAGCAGGAAATTTAATGTTATATACAATCTTAGAAGTTAAAGATCAAAAATTGAAGGATCAACTAGCAATTACCTGTGATAATCAACCTCACATAGCTAAAGCACCATTAATACTGATATTTTTAGCGGATATGCAACGTTGGTGGGATTATTTTAAAATATGTAAAACAGATGAGTTATGTGAAAAGATAAATGAGGAATTTGAAACACCAAAGGAATCTGATTTATTATTAGCTTGTTGCGATGCATTAATAGCGGCTCAAAATGCGGTTATAGCCGCTGAAGCATTAGGTATTGGTTCATGCTATATTGGAGATATAATGGAAAATATTGAAACTCATCGTAAAATGTTTGATCTTCCTCAATGGGTATTTCCAATTACTATGCTTTGCTTCGGATACCCTAAAACTAATAATAAGAAGATACCACTTCAGACACGTTTTCCACAAAAATTTGTTCATTTTATAAATAAGTATAAAAGATTGAAAATTGATGATTTTATGGAAATGTTTCAAAATTTTGAAAGAAGTTATGATATAAAAAAGGCTGAAAATATAGGACAAAAAGTATATTTTGCTAAAATGGCAGCAAACTACACTAAAGAGATGCGTCGTTCAGTAAGAATGGCGTTAAAAGACTGGACTATCAAATCAAATAAAGGAGTAAGTTAAAATGGTTGAATATTCCAATAGTTATACTGTAGATGAATTAATGACAGTTCTGATGGCTAGAGAAGTTAGAAATGATGATATTATGATTGTAGGAGTTGCAACACCTATGGTATGGGCCGCTTTTACCCTAGCAAAATTAGCTCATGCTCCCGATGCCATCTATCATTATATAATGGGAAACACTTTTGTTATGGAACCTCGGCAAGTTTCATTACTATATCTTGAAATGAATACCTCAAGAGCTTACCGGTTTCAAAACTCTTGTGAATGTACATTAGAGTCATTACCTTCTGATAAATTAACTACTATTGAATTTTTTAGACCTGCACAGGTAGATCAATATGGAAATACAAATAATATATGTATAGGTGATTGGAATAAACCAAAAATTAGACTTCCAGGATGTGCAGGTATTGCGGATTTTAGTATGTTCTATTCTCGCGGTTCTTTCCTATATACCCCTAGACATGATAAAAGAACATTTGTACCTACAGAAGATCTACACTTTATTTCTGGAGTCGGTTTTCCTGAAGGAAAGCAATCTATATGTGGAGGATCTGGCCCTCAATGTGTGATAACTAACTTAGCTTACTTAGATTTTGATGAAACGAGTAAAAATATGAGAATAAAATCCATTCATCCTGGTATTGACCTTGAAACAGTAAAGAATTCAACAGGATTCGATTTAGTAATACCTAAAAACCTATTAGACTC
>JBHLJZ010000118.1:0-10575 GCA_048887165.1 Candidatus Hodarchaeota archaeon
CAATAAATTTCAAATATAAGTTTTAATCAAAATATAATATTGAAGGCAAAATTATTGATATTGAGATTAATTTATATATAAAATAAATAGCTAAAAGTAAAATGGCAAATGGATTTTTTGGTAAAATTCTATGGATAGATCTTACAAAAGAAAGCTATTTAGAGCAAAAACTTCCTGAAAAACTATACCGTAATTTTATTGGAGGATACGGATTAGGATGTAAATTGATTTACGATAATATGAATCCAAATTTAGATCCATTCGACCTAGATTCAATAATTGGATTTTTTCCAGGTCTTTTAACTGGTACAACTGCTCCATACTCAGGGAGGTATATGGTTGTTGGAAAATCTCCACTTACTAATACATGGGGAGATGCAAATGGGGGTGGCAATTTTGGTCCTGCCATTAAAAAATGCGGGTATGACGGAATTTTGATAAGCGGTACTGGTAATAATCCAAAATACGTCGCTATAGTTGACGAAAAGATTGAAATAATAGATGCATCAGATATATGGGGATTAGATATAATTGATACTGAAAAAAAACTAAAACAAAAACATGGAAAGTTTATAAAGACCGCGACTATAGGACGTGCTGGAGAGAAACTATCAAAAATCTCGGGAATTGCCAATGATAGAGGTAGAATAGCAGCAAGGTCAGGTTTAGGCGCAACAATGGGGTCAAAAAAATTGAAAGCTCTTGTCTTGAAAGGAAATAAAAATATTAATTTTAACAATAAGAATGAGTTTATTAATTTAGTAAAAGATTATAATCACCGAGCAGAAATTAAAGAACCAGGACTTTTTATGAATTTTATCCTTTATAAATTACCCAATATGGCTAAAATAATAAGAAGAATGAGAGTTAGGATGACAGCACCTCCAAATATAATGAGACACGTATATAAAAATCTCGGAACCAGTGCTGGTAATACAGTTTCTGCTGAAAATGGGGATATGCCAATAAAGAATTGGAGCGGAATAGGAATGTATGATTTTCCTTTTGAAAAAACAAAAGCCCTATCTGTACTTGACATTTTGAAATATAAAGTAAGAGATTATGGGTGTTTTAGCTGTCCAGTTCAATGTGGAGCTATCTTAAAAATTCCTGAATTGAATATTGAAGAAATGCATACTCCTGAATATGAAACCTGTGCTGCTTTTGGACCATTCATACTCAATAATGATTTAAGCTCCATATTTGAAATAAATAATATTTGCAATAGAGCAGCAATCGATACGATTTCAACTGGAGTTACGACTGCTTTTGCTATTGAGTGCTTTGAAGAAGGTATTTTAACTAAAAATGATACCGATGGTTTAGAATTAACATGGGGTAACTCCAAAGCTGTAATAGAATTAGTTAAAAAGATAATAAATAGGGATGGTATAGGAGATATTTTAGCTGACGGTAGTTCAATTGCAGCAAAAAAAATCGGAAATGGAAGTGAAAAATTTGCAATGACTTCTTTTGGCTCTGAAATTCCTATGCATAATCCAAGAATGTTTAAATCATTAGCCTTTACATATGCTTATGATCCTACTCCCGGCAGACATACTTCAGCAAGTATAGACCATATGAATATAGGAGATATTGATAATTTTGTTAAAGGTTTTAAAATGCCCCATAGCTGGAAAAGGAATGTTAAAAAGAAACAACTAGGTCAGAAAATGGTTACTGGAATCCACCAAATAATTTCTTGTGGAGGCTTGTGTATGTTTACTCCTTTATTTGGAACTTATCCTCTCTTAGAACTAATTAATGCCCTTACAGGCTGGGATATGAATGTAGAAGAATGTATTAATACTGGTATAAGGATTCAAACATTGAGACAAGCGTTCAACTTAAGAGAAGGGATTAATTTGACTGAAAATGAATTACCTGGAAGAGTTATTGGAGATCCTCCTGATGAAAAAGGACCAAATAAAGGTATAAATGTTGAATATAAGGAGTTTTACAAAGGTTATTGCGAAAAAATGGGTTGGAATCCCGAAAATGGATATCCTTTACTAAAAACTTTAGAAGATCTAGAATTAGATTTCATTATTAAAGATTTATACTAAAATCTCATTAAATGATTAAAATTTTTAAAATAGGAATGATTAACAGTTGAATACTTTGGAAACCATATTGGAAAAAGAGTATAATATAAAATTTGAGAAACTAAAGAATAAGTTTCCTTCAATTTCAGAAATAATTGATAGTAATATAAAGATATTAAAAATAAAAAATATATATCAAATAACAGAAGAATATAAACATTTCTTTTTAATCAAAACCAGAAACTACTTGAAAACACCAAAAATGAGATATTTTATAACAGTTAATTTGGCGTCTCAAAGCTCAGATCTTTTAGTAAATTTAGCAAATGATCTGATAAAGACTGATGGTAGTGTAAAATTGATTCAATATTCAATTTATCCAAAAAGTAATAGGGTTAATCTCCTTGCTTTAAAAGAATTAAAAAGCGTTAAAACCTTTTCTAATGCGATAATTTGTTTAAAACAATTACGAAAAGATTTTCGGAAAAGATTACAAAATCTTAAAAATTTAATATAAAATAAATAGTTTTTAAACCAGAATACAATATTAATATTAATTATTTTGAATATAGAATTTGTTATAGAATAATTTTTAACTTGATTTTAGATGAGCTTTAAAAATAATCCAATAAAAATAGTTTCAACTTTAGGTCCTGCGTCAAGTTCAAAACAAATGATTAAAAAATTGATTGATACGGGTGTAAATGTTTTTAGATTAAATTTCTCTCATGGAACTCATGATGAAAAAAGAGAATTGTATGAAAGAATAAGAGAAATTGACGACTACATAGGAATTATGGCAGACATTCAAGGCCCTAAAATACGCGTTGGAAAATTCAAAAAGGATGAAGCTTATATCCTTAATGTTGGAGAAGAAGTAAAAGTTTATGAAAATGAAATAGATGGTGGGGGAGACCAAACTCAATTTTCCATTCCATTAGTAGGCTTCTTGAAATCAATGAAAAAAGGAGACTTTTTCTACGTTAATGATGGAATAATAAAAATTAAAGTAAAAAATAGGGAAAAAGATCATCTCGTGGGCGAAGTCATTGCAGGAGGATTAATCAGTAACAATAAAGGTGTAAATATTCCAAGTGGAGAATTAAATCAACGAGTTCCAACAGAGAAAGATATTAAAGATCTAGAATTTATAGCTGATCTAAATCCGGATTATGTAGCTATCTCATTTGTATCGGGAGGTGAGGATGTTCTTACAGTTAAAAAACTTCTCGAAAATTATGGTAATAGCGAGATTGAATTGATTTCTAAAATAGAACGGCCAATTGCATTAGATAATTTTGATCAGATCTTAGAAGTTTCAGATGGTATTATGATTGCTAGAGGAGATTTAGGAGTCGAAATTTCTCCAGATCAGGTTCCAATTAAACAAAAAGAATTGATTTATCAATGTAATAAGGAAGGAAAACCAGTTATCGTAGCGACCCAGATGCTTGAATCTATGACAAATACTCCTGTTCCAACGCGTGCTGAAGCGAATGACATTTTCAATGCTGTGATTGATGGAACTGATGCTGTTATGTTATCTGCCGAAACAGCAGTAGGGAAATACCCAATTGAATCAGTTGAGTATATGAATAAAATTGCAACAACCGCAAGTCAAAACTGTCCAATGAGAATTCCAGATGATTATGATTCTGATAGATTAACTCATACTCAGACTTTAGGCCATGCCATTCATGCTTTAGCTAAAGAAATGGAAGAATTAAACTTTAGAGGAAAGATTGTTGTAATTACTCGGCAAGGTTATGGAGCACGAATGATCTCTAAGTTCAGACCACCACTACCAATAATCGCTATGACTCCATTTAAACGAACAGCAAGAGAACTAAATTTAGTTTGGGGTGTACAAGCTTATCATATAGAAAATATAGATTTCTTTAATCTAGATGCTGAGAAATTAATTGAAGAGTCAGTGAAATTTGGGGTTCAGAATGGAACCATTGATGAGAATGAACATGTAATAATATTGCTGGTTTCAAGAAAATTTCAAAGCAGGGGAAATTTAGTTGGTTTGTATTATGTTGGAGAAATCCTTAATCCTGATTCTAAGTGAATAAATTTGTTTTATTAAACTGAAAAAAACTCGGTCGATAAGTCAAATTGACTCATTGAATCTATCTAAATCTAATAATTAATTTTATATTCGAGGGAGAGATTATTATCTATAAATTAATTTTTATAGTCTATAAATTGAGTATAAAAATTATTTGAAATATAGATATAGATCAAAGTATAATATTGTTTGAGGTAGAATAAATATGAGTGAAGAATGGAAAAATGCCTCTTTAGTATCTAATATAGGAAAATGGGCTTGGATCATAGGAATCTTAAATGGGATAATATATATCATATGGGGCCTAGCAACATTAGTACCACTTATATTAGTACCGTTTGGAATTCTCGGAATAGCATATCCAGTCTGGATGACACTTGGCGGAATTATTGTTATCTTAATTTCCTTTACGATTATTAAACCAAAATTTTCTAATAAGTGCGAAGAAAAAGATTGGGATGCTTTATATAATTGGGTATTAAACCTTGGAAGCTTTAGATTACCCTGGATGTTAGTTTGGGGTATTCTTTTCGAAATTTTTGGAAACTGGTGGGGTGGATTACCAATTTTGATTCCTGCTTTGATATTACTGTTTGCAGGTCCGAAAGAATATAATTGGTCTACAAAAGAATAATACAAAGAAAATTAAATTCTAATAACTTCTTTTATTTTTTCTCTTTTTATAATTGTTTTAATAATTTTTTTATATAAGGTTGAATAATTATCATTTTATGGATTTTGAACAATTGATTTATGAAGAGAAGGATAAAGTCGCTTGGATCACTTTAAACAGACCTGATGTATTAAATGCTTTAAGTATGCATCTTTCGGATGAAATGCTCACCGCTACAGAAATAGTACGCCAATCAACTAAATTGAAATTTTTAGTTATCAAAGGAGCTGGAAATAATTTTAGTGTAGGAGATGATATCAAAGAGATGTTAAAATGGGGTAATGCTAATGATATTACTCGACGAGTTCGATATTATCAAAATATGGCTAATCAACTCGAAGAATTGGATAAGATTACTATTGCCGCTGTTGATGGTTATGCTGTTGGTGGAGGTTTAGAAATTACAATGGCATGTGATTTTGTAATCGCGACACAAAGAGCTAAATGGGGTATGCCTGAAGTTGATGTTGGGATTACACCAGGCTGGGGTGGTACCACACGCTTGGCACGTTTAATAGGGAGACGACGAGCCAAAGAGATTAATTTGATTGGTGCACTTCATTCTGCTCATAGAGCTGTTGAGTGGAATTTATGGAATAGAGTTGTTCCAAATGATAAATTAGATTTAGAAGTTCAAAAATTACTAGAAGTATTAGAATCTAAAAATCAACAGGGATTGCGACAATTAAAATTTATAATAAATCGTGGTGTCGAAGCTGATCTCTATACGGCTCAAGGTTTTGAAGTTTTATCTGGTGCTCTTACTGGAGCAGTCAGTGGTATGTGGCGAATAAAGGATGCAGATAAAGGTGCAGGAATACTAGGTTTTTCAGAGAAAAATAAATTATGGGAAAAGCGAAGAAATTTAGCCAAGAATTTTTGGGTAGATTGAATTTCTCCCAGTAAGTTGAAATAAAGATCTAAATTCTTTAATTTAGTACTTAGAAATGGCACATCCTTCAATGGAAGGATATGGTATTTATGTCTGAAATCGATAAAAATAAGATAATAAAGATATAGATTAAAATAAGAATTTTAAAAATACAATTAATTTTGTATTTAAATATTAAATCAAAAAATTTCTTTCTTCTTATTCCTTTTAATTTTAATTCATCTTTTTCTCTTCTTCTCCATAACGGGCTAAATAATCTTCTTTGGAAATTTCTCTTAGACTATTTTTTGTCCCACAATTTTCACAAAATTCCCGTTTCATATTAGATAGTTTACCACATTTGGTGCATAAATATGGATAAGTTTTTCTAAAAGTTTTCCATTTTATCTTCATTTTAACATCACTTATTTTATTCTTATTTGATTATATATAGGTTAAATTACGATTTCTATTAAAACTTTAGATTAAATCCCAGTAAGGTTATAGATATTTAGTTCCAATTTAGAACTTCTTCTTTAAAAAGAGTTTTCAAAATGATTTTCTATGAATTTCAAAAACTTAATGAAATTTTCTGAAAAGTTGAGTGTTGAATCAATCAAGAATTTATTAATTACCAAATTCTCAGTTTTTCTTTTTTTTATACTGTTAAAAGTCTGAAATATAGCGGGTTTTCCACGAATTTGTATAATTTTCGTGAATAAATTAACCCAAATATATTGATTTGATTTCTTTTTCATTCTAAATTGATATTGAATTATTTCGTTTTCTTTATTCCAACTACAATTAAATATGCCATCTTCAAATTCTTGTTTATCTTCAGGATGAATATGGCCAAAATAATCAATAAGACTGAAGTTCTTAAGTTCCTGTAATTCATATCCTGCCATATAAGCAAGCTTTTCATTAATGTATACTATTTCAGAACTCTGAACTATGACTATTCCTAATTGCAGTTTTTTTTCAAAATAATCTAAAAAGAAGTGAAATAGGTCTTCCGTATACTGAAATTCCTTTATTTGAAAATACTTATTAGTATTCATTACCATCATTATACTTCTTTTTTTATTAAAACACATACTTTTCTTTACTTTTATGTGATTTGATCACATAAAAAAATTGACAGATTAATTAAAAAAAATATAAATTATGATATGTGAAAATTCATAAGAAAGGGGAAATAAGAGCCTGTAGTCTTATTTTTTAAAATCATAACATTTAAATATGTCAATTAATATAGGTATATTAACTATTGTAAATAGAATATTGACAAAGAAAAGTTGATATTATAAATTATGGTATTTGAAGATTTTTATGATAGTTTTTTCAATGCAAGAAGATCATTAGAGGATCCTAATAGTAAAATAGCAATATCAAGAGAAGAATATAAAAAACTTAGCGGAATAGCGGAAAAATATGAACTACTAGTTAAAAAATTCGAGCAGATAGAAGCAAAGAAAACTCAATTGGAAAAGGAACTTGAAGATATGAAGGATGATGGTCGAAAATTAAAAGAATTAGAAGAAAAAACTGAAAAATATCTGCAATCACTTTTAAGGACTCAAGCTGACTTTGAGAATTATAAGAAGTCTAATCAACGGGAAAACGAGCGATACAGATTACGATTTAAAGAAGAAATATTGAAAAAAATGATAAAACACTATGAAGATTTACAAAGAGCATTGAAAGTCATAGAGACGAGAGAAATTGAAGAATCTATAAGAAATGGATTTATAATGATTGTAAAAAATTTTCAAAAGATCCTTGAAGAAGAAGGTGTTAAAGCCATGGATCCCGTGGGAGAGAAATTTGATCCTTATAAACATGAAGCCCTTCTCGTAGAAGAGAATGATGAACTTCCAGAAAATACTATCTTAGAAGAAATAGATAAAGGTTATTATTTAAATAACATAATATTGAAACCCGCAGGGGTTAAAATATCTAAAACAAAATCAAAATTACAAAATTTATGAAAAAAATAATAAAATAATAAAAAATTAAAAAGAGAGTGAATACATATGGGAAAAATAATTGGAATTGATTTAGGAACTTCGAACTCAGCTGCTGCTGTATTAATTGGTGGCAAACCTACCATAATTCCTAGTGCAGAAGGCAATACTTTAGGAGGTAAAGCATTTCCTTCAGTAGTTGCATTTACAAAGGATGGTCAAAGGTTAGTCGGTGAACCTGCTAGAAGGCAAGCTATATCTAATCCTGATCGCACAATTACTGCAATAAAGCGAAAGATGGGTACTTCATATAAAGTTACTATTGATGGTAAAGATTATAGCCCTCAGGAAATATCAGCAATGATACTAAGAAAAATAAAAGAAGATGCAAGTGCATTTTTAGGGGAGGAAGTTACTGATGCCATTATTACTGTTCCAGCATATTTTAATGATAACCAACGTCAAGCTACCAAAGATGCGGGTAGGATCGCGGGATTAAATGTTAAACGTTTAATTAACGAACCCACAGCTGCAGCGGTAGCTTACGGCCTAGATAAAAAGGATGCGAGACTAAAAATCGCTGTTTTAGATCTTGGTGGTGGCACTTTTGACGTCACAATAATGGAGATGGATAATCAGGTCTTTGAAGTGATTTCAACTGCTGGAGACACTCAGTTAGGTGGAACTGACATGGATAAAATTCTTGTAGATTATATCATGGATGATTTTAAGAATCAAGAAGGTGTTGACTTAAGGAAAGATTCAATGGCTATGCAAAGGATTAGAGAAGCTGCTGAAAAAGCTAAAATTGAACTATCCACATCCATCACAACGGATATTAACTTGCCTTATATAACTGCTACGAATGCTGGTCCTAAACATCTTAACATGACTTTAACTAGAGCTAAATTGGAACAATTGATAGATCCAGTTTTAAAAAGATTAGAAGCACCTATTATAAAAGCTTTAAGAGATGCTGGTCTAAGAAGAGGTGACGTTGATAAAGTTATTTTAGTTGGCGGTCCAACGAGAATGCCTAGTGTTGAAAATAAGTTCGAGGAGTTTTTAGGTAAAAAACCAGAAAGAACCATTGATCCAATGGAATGTGTAGCTCTTGGAGCTTCAATTCAAGGTGGAGTTTTAACTGGCGAAGTTGAAGATTTATTACTGTTAGATGTAACTCCATTATCTTTAGGAGTTGAAACTCTTGGAGGCGTCTTTACAAAATTGATTGAACGAAATACGACTATTCCAACAAAGAAAAAAGAAATATTTTCAACTGCTGCTGATAATCAACCAGCTGTAGAAATTCACGTTCTCCAGGGAGAACGACCAAGAGCTGCAGATAACATAACGCTTGGTAAATTTCATTTAACTGGAATTCCACCAGCGCCTAGAGGTCTTCCTCAAATTGAAGTAACATTTGACATAGACCAAAATGGAATTATGAATGTTTCAGCTATGGACAAAGGAACTGGAAGAAGTCAATCTATAACAATTACTGCTTCTACGAAGATGTCTGAGGATGATATAAACCAGAAAGTCAGAGAGGCTGAAAGTTATGCTGAAGAAGATAAGAGATTTAAGGAATTAACTGAAGCAAGAAATAATGCTGAAGCTTTAATTTATCAAACTGAAAAGTTGATGAAAGAAAATGAAACAGTTATTGGCGATTTAAAGTCAAGGATATTAGAAAAAATTTCTGATCTAAGAACTGCGATGGAATCTGAAGATGTTAAACGAATTAAGAAAGCTACCGACGCACTTCAAAATTCATTACATGAAGTATCAACTAGAATGTATGGTCAACAACAGCAAGCCTATCAAGGTGCTCCACCTGGAGGAATGGGTGGTGTACCACCAGGAACAAATTATGGATACCAAGCAAAATCACAAGATGAGATTGAAGAAGAACAGTTCCGAAAAGCAACCGGTCAAGATGACGTAGTAGATGCTGAGTATGAATAAGTCCATTTTTTTTATTTTATTTTTTTTATTTAATCTTAATATAAATTATAAATTAACGGGGTTTGAATAATGGCCAAAAATTATTATGAGATATTAGGAGTGTCGAAAAATGCTACAAAGGAAGAGATAAAAAGAGCATTCCGCAAAATGGCACGAAAATATCATCCAGATGTAAATCCTGATGAGCCAAAATCAGGGGAAAAATTTAAGGAAATTAATGAAGCTTATAGTATTTTAAGTGACGATAAAAAGAGAGAAATGTATGATAAGTTTGGAGTTGTAGATGGAGATTCATCTGCTTATCAACAATGGTCTGAAGGTGCTCCAAGTGGAGGAAGAGTTTATCAAAGTCCAGACGGAACAACCTACTATTATTCCACTTCAGGCTCTCCTGGAGGAGTAGATTTTAGCGAAATTTTTGGAAATAATAAAAATAAAAGAAGTGGTTTTGGAGGATTTGACTTTTTTAATGATTTAGGTGACATTTTTGACGTTTTTTCGAATTTTGGAGGTAGCACTAGAGCACGATCACCCAGATCAAGTAATATCCCCAGAGAAGGAGATGATTTAAGATATGATATGGAAATTGATTTCATGGATGCTTTTTATGGGGGTAAAAGAAAAATCCAATATAAAGATCCTTCTAATGGTAAATTAACAACTCTGAATGTTAATATTCCAAGAGGGATTAAAGACGATCAAAAATTGCGTCTTAAAGGCAAAGGTATGCCAGGAGAGAACGGAGGTTCAGATGGTGATTTATATATTTCCATCCATATAAAAAAACACCCTCAATTTGAGAGGAGAGATGATGATATATATATTGAAAAAGAAATTCCCTTTACAATCGCTTCACTTGGAGGAAAAATACAAGTTCCAGGTATAGAAAAAACATTAAACGTTACAATTCCTCCTGGAACTGGCGATTCTTCAGTATTAAGATTAAAAAATCAAGGATTCTATAAGATTAATTCGAA
>JBHLJZ010000119.1:0-10575 GCA_048887165.1 Candidatus Hodarchaeota archaeon
TACGGAGGATTTGGAGTTATTGAGATTCCTAATTTACAAGACATTCTCAAGACTTTATGCAGAGAGGGATTCGCACATCATGTTGCAGCAACTTTAAATGAAGTTGCAGATATTGTCAATGAAGCCCTCGATCATTACTTGGGATGGAATGTAATCCAGTATTAACATATTTAATTTTTTCTTTTAATCTTTAGCTCTTTTTCAAAAAAACCAGATTTAATAATTTCTCTTCTTTGATGATTTAAATTTGAGAAGATCTCAAAGTCATAAAATGGTATGTCAGTATCTCGAATTGAGTTTAAATAATTAAGAATTCTTTTCCTTGTAAGATAAATTGAATATTGAGAAATGTCACATCCAATCCACTTTCTGTTTAACTTCGTAGCTTCTAAAAGGGTTGTTCCTGAACCACAGAAAAAATCTGCTATTAAATCGCCTTCATTACTACCTAATTGAATAACTCTATCAAGTAAATCATGATGTTTTTGTGTTGGAAATCCAGTCCATTCTTTTGAGGCAGGTTGCATACATGGAATACGCCAGACATCATCTAACTTTTTATCTTTAACTAATCGATACACAACATGTCCATCTTCACCTTTGACATTCTTTAGAACGCCATTCACCATCTCTCTCTTTAATTGTTTTATAGGTTTTTTTCGTGGTATTCGAATCTCATTAAATGTATAATTTTCTGATTTAGAATAAACTAAGATATCATCATGAGCACGAGGGAGATTCTTTTTTCCTGAAGAATATTTATTATAATAATACCAGATTATATTGTTTACAAATCTGTTTGTACCAAAGATTTCATCTAAAATAATCCTAATATAATGACTTGCATGCCAATCTAAATGCATAAATAATAAACCATCTTTCGATAATAGCCTCTCAATCAAAATAATTCTTTCATAAAGCATTTCTAAGTATGAGTCCAGATCTTTTTCCCAATGATCATAGTAAGCTACTTCAGTATATTTCTTGCTATTATCTATCACATTTATATGGTAATTTGTTCCTGTAAAAAAAGGAGGATCGATATAAATTAAATCAATTTTTCCTTCGAAACTTTCTAAAAGATGAAATAAAACTTCTAAATTATCTCCCCAGTATAATCTATTTATCCAAGGATCAGATTCTTCTCTTTTTTCAGTATCTGGACAAGATATTGTATCCACTTTCTGAAAATTAACTTGATATTTTTTCTTTAAAATATTTAACCTATCTGTTATCCTCGATTTGTTTTTCCAAATTAAATTTACCATGACATACTTTTTTAATATCTAATTAGAAATTTTAGAGATATGGTAATTCAAAAATAATAATTGTAAACAAAGTTACTCCTACTAACAAAGATATTGTTATTGAAAAATAAAATAACAAATGTAATACAAATAATTTCTTATTTTTACTTTCCGCTAAGGATCTAGTTGAGTAAAAAATCTTGTTTAATATAGCAGCAGATAAACCAATCGTTAGCATTATTAATGCATTTCCTTCATTTATTAAATTATCACCAAATGCTGTAGCCACAAATAAAGATGATGCACCACCCGAAAGAAAACCTATTCCAAACACGATCAAATAATATATTATTATATTTAGATTAAAAAAACCTAAAAATATTGTAATAATTACTGCAAGGAAATAAGTTGCAGCAAAGATCATGGCACCTTTAATTGAAAGAGGATTCTTAATTTTGTCTCGCTCTAATCTTGTTTCTTTCTTCCTTAATACTAAAAATGAACCAAGAAGTCCTAGAATTGAGGTTATAACAATTGGATACACAGCATAATTCAATAAAGAAGGTGTATAAGCTAACACAATTAACATTCTAACCAGCATAGTTTGAACTACTAACCATATTGAGGATGAGGACGCTCCAGCCTCTGCTAATTCAACAGTGGTCGCTTCACTGTGTGCAAAACCTCCTAAGAATGAGAGATAATAGAGGTTATTTTTAGTAGAACTTTTTAATAGAAAGTAACTAAAGTATTTTACTGCTAAAATTATAATGAAAATAATTACTACTCCTCTCACATTTATAGTCCCTACCATTAATGAGTCCGGTATTAAGATAAATAGTAAAACACATATAGCTATAAACTCAATCGTTCCTTTCCATTCAATTATTTGAAGATTCTTTATTTTATTGAATTGTTTTTTGGTAGAAAGTATTATTAAAAAAATTACTGAGATAGAAATAGCCAAGTAGTAGTTATAGTAACTCATAATTCCTACTACCATTGCTAATAGCATCGATAAAGTAGTAGTATATCCAGGATCATCCGCTCGAAATAACCGATAAATACTTCCAATCAATAAAAATATTACCATCCCCGAATAAAAAATAATTACTAAAACAAATGCTTCTGTTAAGTGAACAAAATTTTCATAGAAAATTATTAAAGCAGTAGATATCATTGAAAAGAAAATATGATCTCTCGCACCATATTGAGCACTTACTCTTGTACGTTCAATACCTATAATAAAACCACAAAAAAATGATATTAATATTTTTAGAAATAAGGCATAGAACTCTTCTATAGAAATAATTTGTAAAATCATAATCTAATCGTAATTTATATTATTCTAGGAAAAATGAAAACTATTCGCATCTAACAAAATGCTTGTTAATTTTAACAAAAATGAATAATAAAATAAAAATTTAATAATTTAATCTTACAAATTCTTTTCTAAAACATCATCAAATTCTTTATCTGATAAGAAACCTTTATGGGCCATTACTTCTTTAATATCTTCAATTACTTGAGGTGCTGCTTTAGACTCTTGTATATAATCTTCAAGTGATTTAATCTTAAGGTTTAGTGCTTCATTCTCGTTCACTTTCGCATCGAATTTATTTTTAAGTTCCACAATTTCCCCCTCTTTATCTGTAATGATTTTATTCAGGTCATTTTTCAAGCTCTCAATTTCAACATATTTGTCTGAAATTGTCTGCTGTAAATCTTTTTTAACTCCCTCGAGTTCCCTTTCTCTTTGCTCCATATCTTCTCGTAGTGGCTCCAATTCTTCGATTTTATTTTTAGAATTGTTAAGTTCATGTTCTAATTCAGATATTTTACTCTTTGCTTCCTCTAATTTTTGCTCTAATTCTGCTTTTTCTTTTAATTCTGAATTTGCGTTATCCAGATCTTTTTTGACAGAACTTAATTCTTCATTCCTTTCTTTTAATTCTTTTTCTTTATTAGATAATTTTTCTATCGTCTCATTTAAATCTTTAGTTGTCCGTTCTAATTTCGCTTCAGAATTCTTAAATTTCTGTTCTAAATCATTAATTTTAGATCTCAAGTCTAATAAAAAGCGATTTTCTACCTTTTGAGACTTTGAAGGATTTTTATTTACTCGGTCCCAGTCAATCGCCACATTTTAACACCTAGTTTTTTTTTATGTTATTAATTAATGAAATAATAAACTTATTAATAAATTTAATAAATTCAGATTTATAAATTCTAAGATATACTTAACTTTCTAAACACAATCTTAATCTAAAGATAATATTAGAAAAAACCTAAAATTTCAAGATGTAGAAATTCTTCCCATTTTTTGAATAATAATCCATAACATTCACAGCAAAAAATCTTATTTCATCTAAGTTGTTTCTTTTCTTATACAGGTATTATTTTCATTCTAATTAGCGTTTTTATAAAAATTTTTAACTAAATTTATTTAATATGTTTTCAAGCTCTTTATCTGAAAGAAAGCCCTTATGAACCATAGTTTCTTTGATCTTTTCTAGAATTTCAGGAGATGATTCTACTTCAGATAGTTGAGTCTCAAGATATTTTAATTTTTTCAACAACTCTTCTGATTCTATCTTGTTAATTTTTAATTTTTCCTTATATAAATCTATCTCCTCATTTCTTTTCTTAATATCTTCTTTCTGAGTCTCCATCGTCTTATCCTTAAAAATTATCTTTTGTTTTAACTCTGAGATTTTCTCAGCTGAGAATTTTAGTTCTCCTTCCAGTTCGACAATTTTCGCATTTGCTATTGAGAGTTCATTTTTAGTTTCAGAAACTTTTGGCTTTATTTTGGTTAACTCTATATCAACGTTTAATTTTTGTTCTGCAACGTCATCTAAACTTTTTTTTGCGGAAGCAAATTTCTCTGTTATTCTCGTAAGGCTCTTTTCTCTTCCTGATAATTTAGCCTTCGTTTCTCTTAATTCTTCATCTTTTTCCTTTAATTGATTTTTAGTAGTTAGTAATTCTCTTTCTAATTCATTAACTTTTACCCTCAAATCTAAAAGAACCCTTCCCTCAACACTCTGTTTTTTATCAGGGCGCTCCTCAGCTCTTTCCCAATCAATCGTCAATATATTTCACCCAACCTTTTAATTTTTAAAAAATGTATAGGGTTTAATTTTTACATATAAATAATTAAAGTCTTTCTTATAAAATATTTCGTGATTTTTTATTTTTGCTCAAACTTCATTTAATTACTATATTTAATTAGATTAATTAAATATAAAAGAAATTTATTTTAATGATTGAATTTATAAAAATTTTGAAGTTTTTCGAAAATTAGTAGTTCTAATGTAAGAAATTATGGTTCAGATAGATATTGGATGTGCTGGATGGAATTATAAAGATTGGATTGGCCCGTTTTATCCAAAATCAATTGAATCATCTCATCAATTAGAATTTTATTCCCAATTTTTTGATGTCGTAGAAATAAATTCAACTTTTTATAATTTACCTACTAAAAGTATGGTAAATAATTGGTTAACAAAAGTACCAAATTATTTTCGCTATATAGTGAAAGTATGGCAAGAAATCAGCCATAAGTTACATGAATTTGAAATAGATTATAAAATTAATCAGTTTTTCTCCAGAATGAAACCTTTAGAAGATAAGATGGTTGGATATTTATTTCAATTTCCACCTTGGTTTCAATATTCAGAAGAACATGTTAAAAGATTAAGTTATTTGATTAATGATATACCTATTAATAATAAATTAAAATACATTTTTGAGTTTCGAGACAATTCTTGGTTTAAACCAGATATTTTAAATAAATTCCTTGATGGAAAAGAGCAGATTTTAGGAACAACTTATAAACCTAATTTAAATCCCTATTATTTACCCCATCAAGAGTATTATTATATTCGATTAATTGGGGATCGTGAGTTGAATGTATTTAATCGAGTTCAAAGACAACAAGAAAATACTCTAAGAGACCTTCTTGGAAGAATTGACGCTTTCCGAAAGAATCCTGAGATATATGAAATATTTATTATCGTTAATAATCATTTTATGGGTTTCGCACCTGAAACTGTTAATTTGCTTAAGAAATTATTAAATTTGCCATTGAAAAATTATAATCAACAAAAAAGATTGACTGATTTTTTTATATGAAATATTAATAATACTAAAAAGAAAAAAAAGAGAAATTATTTAAAGAATATTGAAAAATATTGAAATACCAAAACCCCATAGAAGAATACCTTGTACCAGACAGAAAATCATAATAATAAAGGCTATAGGAGGCCATGAAAGAAACTTCGAAATAGTTTGTAATATTCCAACATAGAATTTAGCCGTAATAGCAACAATAGCAGCAACAACTATAAAAACGATAATAAGCAGTAATTTTGGATTTATCCACTCTGCAATAACCACTTCCACTCCAGGAGGAACTACTGCAGCTAATACTACAGCAGATGCAGTACCTGCAATTAATCCTAATATACTTGCAAGAGGTAAATCATTAATTGGTTTGAAAAACATTGCAATTCCAACTATAATTAGGAAAATACAGGTAAAATGATCCGCAGCATTTTCAGTGAGAGCGGCATATCTAAAACTTGGAGGGATGTTTAGTATTAAGCCCATTGCTCCTGCCCAGATATCAAGAATTCCAACTATAACTCCCGTATATGATAAAACTCTTAAAAATTTCGTAATATTAAACTTTTTACCCTCTTCTGCCTTTCTTTTGGTAAAAGAGCCTCGTCTTTTTCTTTCGTATCCAAGCCAAGTAAACGCAATAAAACCAGTTATACAAACCATAACACCTGCCGATTGAGCAACCCAATCAAAAAATGCTTGAATATAAGTCCAGTAATCCGTTTGTAATATCAAAAAAATCACATTTTATAAAATATTTTTAAATATTAGATCGATTATGTTTTTAAATATTTATTGTTCAAGAGAACTATTAACTTAATTTATGTTTTATATTATCACTAAATTTTAAATATACATAGGTCTATGATTTTTTTATGGAAATAATTGATAATTTGAAGAAATTAGGATTAAAGGAAAATAGAAAATTATTAATCCTTGTTGTGTGGCTTCATTTGAATATATTATTGATTGAATTTCCTTACGGAATTACTGTTCAACTTTTCAATATGGAAATGGATTTATTGGATTTAATAGGAATGATAATTTATTTACCATTTTTGACATTTATTACCTTTTTATTTATATTATCCCTCCTTGCAAAGAAAGATGTTAAAGAAATAGCGTCATGGAAAGTGTTACTTTACTTTTTTCTATCATTACCTTTAATGTTTCTATTAATTTTTATTTTAGTAGGTATGTTTTTATTTTCAATAATTTCATACTTTTTCCTAACTTCTTGGTTTATTTTATATGGTGGTTATCTTTCAAGCAAAAGATTGGACGACACATTAAAAAGAAAATTAAAAAGTGGATCATATAGAACTCTTACATTTATAGTTGGCTTTACTTTAAGTATTGGTTTATTAGGAGGATATTTAATTGGTTCTCAATTTATAGGTGATCTAACTGGGATTGAAATAAATCAAGCAGCTTTAGAGATTATAAACTATGTAGTAGCGTTTATTGGAGCCGTAATTATTTTCTTTTTAGTGATAGCAATAGTAAGTATTATAAAAAAAGTCTTTAACGCTTGGTTAGGCATGTTTTCGTTATTAGTTGTACTTTATACTTTTTATCTTTTAATAAAGCTTTTCTTGGCCTTAAGAAATATTGGAGGGGGAGAATCTTCTATTGCTACTCAATTTATATTATTATTTGCAGATTTAGGAATCTTATTATATTCGATTAGCACTTT
Source organism: Candidatus Hodarchaeota archaeon (assembly GCA_048887165.1). GTDB lineage: Archaea > Asgardarchaeota > Lokiarchaeia > Sigyniarchaeales > SOKP01 > SOKP01. Next base: position 7,072 of record JBHLJZ010000119.1, read on the forward strand.
AATGGGATCCCAAGCAGAATTGTTAAGTAAAAGGATAAAATCTAAAAGAATTGGTCTTGATACAGTTTTAATGTGGTTATTATTTTCTAAAGTGTCCTATGAATTTGCTAAAAATTTTCCATATACATTGTTAGGCTACTTGCCTTATATTAACATCTTATCTTTCCTAAATGAGTCTATAATAAATTTGCTTAGAAATATTCTCATTTTATTCTTCTTTATACTCATTTTGATTGTCCTTGGATTATATGAAACCAGAAAATTTTATCGTAATGAGAAGAAATTTAAAGATAAGGTGGATAAAGAAGTAAAAGATCTTTTGAGCTTTGAAGATACAATAAGATTGAAAGATATACAACTACAATCAGAAGAAATTAACAATATCGAGACTTTCGAAGACAATATCGCAGAAGAAAGAGAGGAGATTGAAAAAAGTTACTTAGAAGAAGATGAAGAAAAAAATGAATATTTTGAATCTAAGTATAATAATGATTCAAATAAAATTTAATAAATAATAGATTTTCCTCGAATCTGGTATCTTTTTATTTTTTTCATAAATTACAAAATCAATATAGATTAATCCTTTAATAATTAGTTTTATTAGAGACTTATTCAAAAAGGATCATACTTAGTTTTAAGATGGCGTCTTGAATGAGTGATTATGATAATTTTATTGATAAAGAACTATTTTTAGAAAAGTTTGAAAAATTGTCGTTGAAGGTGGAGCAATTAACTGATGAGATTTCTAAGATGAAAAATAAATTGAATAAAGCAAATTTAATGAATAGAAGTTTTGGACTTAAATCTATAAGGAATTCAGAACCATTAGAATTTGCTAGAGAGGTAAATGGAATAGGCAGTGCTACAAAAAGATACATATTATCTACTCGTGCTATCACCGAAAATTGGAAAGGTCGCAAAAATGATATTCTAATAGTAGTTAGACAACAAGAAAAAGAAACCCATATGGATCTAAAAGCTCTGGGCATAAGAATTCCCATCGAAGACATAAAAACACTTCAAATTCTGGCACGACAGATATTATCTCTTTTATATATTTCATGCGATTTAAAAGGTATTGAAATAAATGAAATTCTAAGAGATATTCTCACACAAATCAATAAAGATGGACACAATCTTGTTCATGAGATAAAGGAAAAAATGGTTATTCCATAAAATTTTGCCTAATACTGATCGTGAAATATAGGTTTCACGAATTTAGGATAGAATTATAAAAATGTTTTAATTTCTAATCGCAATCATGGAAAAATCGGGCTTGAGGGGATTCAATAGTTTTTAAGATATTCATTCTTTTTTGTTCAACGTCAATCTTGTTAAAAAGGGTTTTTTTATTCTCTAAAGGATGATAAAATTTCTTTTTATCAATGGAGATTAATTTTTTAACAATTATTTTAATTGGTAGTTCATATCTGATTCCTTTCAATACTTTTTCTTTCATATAACATTCAGTAGTTAGTCTTGTTTTTTCTTTTATATCCAAATTTTTAAGACAAACTTCACAAAATAAACGATTATACCAAATTTCGGAATTACAATTCAAACACTTTAGTTCTGTATCTAAAACTTGAGGTTTTTCCACCTCAAGTGTTGAGCTAATAAATGCATTTTCTGCACCTTCTATTGATTTTGTTATCATTGGATGAATATTTTCTTTATATTTTTTCATTAAAGCCCTTATTGGAGCAAATACTGTCATTTTTTATTCCTCTTCTAATTTTTAATTATTCATTCTCCTTTTTTTTATTGATAATTAATTTACTTGATAATATTTTTCCACAATTCTGACAATGGATTATCCCTTTATAAGAAATAGGAATATGATACCAATATTCACCTTGACAATTTAAACAGTAAATTTTCTCATTGGTTTTTCTCCATTCTATTCCTGGATTCCAAAATCTCTCTTTCTTCATCCTTAAATGTAGCTTAAAGCTCTCTTCCTTATTCTCAAACATTTTATTTCTCTATTCTTCATTCCAAATTTTAAAAAAATCTTGCTCAGATACAATTTTTCCATCTACAAGACAAACTTTACTTTGGAGATTTTTGATTTTTCGGTTTAAATCCTCAATTTTTCTTTTTACTACTTCTTTATTCCAAGTTCTTTCCTTTTTCTTATTTAACTGGAATTCCAACATTATTATTTCCCTTTTTGATCCCCATGTATTTATTCTCAATCAAAGTATTTAAGGATTTCGATCACAACACTATCACATCTGATCGCGAGAAACTCCACATTAAGTTAATTCTACCACTTTCGATCATCTACCCATCACTAAGGCAACAAAAAAAGGACGGAATCCGTCAATCATTGTTCATATTTAAATTTTTCTATTAAAACAATTCTTTCAAATATAAAATGAAACTTGATTCAATACTTTCTTTGCAGAGAGGGTTTGTTTTAAATATAATAAGATCATTTTAATTGATTAATGGAGTATGAAGATATTATTTTTGAAAAAAAGGATAGAATTGCCCGTATTACGATCAATAGACCTGACCGATATAATGCATGTACTCAACAAACAGTTAATGAACTGATTAACGCTTTTAATCAATGCATGGATCCGGAAATTGGTGTTGTAGTATTTACTGGTGCTGGAGAAAAAGCATTTTGTACTGGTGGGGATCAAACAACTCGTGAAAAAGGGGGGTATAAGGGGGAATACCTCCTCCCTTTAGAAGTGGGCTGGCAACGAGTAACACTACTTATTCGTACTCTACCTAAACCGGTTATTGCTAGGGTGAATGGTTATGCAATTGGTGGAGGACATGTGTGGCACGTTAATTGTGATCTCAGTATTGCAGCAGAACATGCTCAGCTTGGGCAAGCAGGTCCACGCGTAGGTTCTTTTGATCCTGGTTTTGGAACTGGCGATCTAATGCGTGCCGTAGGTGTGAAACGAGCGAAAGAAATTTGGTTTCTATGCCGGCGCTACACAGCAAAACAAGCGTTAGAGATGGGATTGGTAAATGCTGTAGTGCCTTATGATAAATTAGATGAAGAAGTAAATCAGTGGTGCCAAGAATTGCTGGAAAAGAGTCCCACAGCCCTAAAAATGCTGAAATATGCCTTTTTAGCTGAAACTGATGGGGTAACAGGAATAACTCAATTGGGGGTGGGTGGACTATCTCTTTATTATGGAACAGAAGAAGCTGTAGAAGGTAAAAATGCATTCTTAGAAAAACGTAAACCTGATTTTAATAAATATAGAAAAAAATAACGTTCAATCAATACTTACTAATTAATAAGTGATATTTATTTTAATTATTTGAGCTCTTCCCTTGCAATCACTAAATTTTGTATCTCACTTGTCCCCCCACCTATTTGAAAGAACTTTGCATCTCGTAGATATCTTTCGATCGGATAATTATCAGTATAACCCTCGCCACCATGGATTTGAACTGCTTCTATTGTGATTTCTACAGCTGTTTTTGCAGCAAACACCTTTGCCATTGAGGCTTCTTTGGTTACAATATTAT
>JBHLJZ010000120.1:0-6532 GCA_048887165.1 Candidatus Hodarchaeota archaeon
CAAGAAATCCATGATGCGATGGAACAGAAGAGGGAACTTGTCCAATCTTTCCCTAGATTTTAATAAATAAAAAAAAAACAAACAAAAAAACAAAATTCAAGTATAGAAAAGGAGGAATAAAAACGTGATCTCCTATGATCACATTTAAAATAATTATCCTCCAATTCTACATTTTTTTTCTGAATTGATGTATTTATTTTTTACAAAAATGTTAAATATGCAATTGTAATAAACTATCTTTGATCATCATTGATCATTGATCAGTAAGCCAATTTAGGATCATCTTTTTCTTTCACATGTGCGAGATTATCATCGGACCCTATTACTGACAAAGATAGATGGTCATATTTAAATCAAAAAACAAAAGGAATTTGGAAAAAAATGAATCAAATTAAAGTAAAAAAATTAGTGTTAGTGATAACTGTAGCGGTTTTAAGCCTTTGTTTAATACCAGTAGTTTACGGAAAACATCCATCTACAAGTAATAGACCAATAGGTGATTGGCTTGTTGGTAATCCATTTGGTAGTAGTCCCGGGTTTGCAGATCCTGATAATATGATTGTACAACGCAGTTTAGTTCCAGTAGTAGCCGCCAATTCCCATGTTGGTGAAATTATCGAAACATGTAGAGCAGATAAATCAATTCTTCTCACTATATATCTTGAAGTATATGGTATGCCTTTTGCTTTACGTGACTTAACTGCAATAGGTACAGATGAAGAGTGGTTCTTTGTAGGAGTGATGGATTATACATTTGAAATGCATATTGTTTTAGAAAAACATGTACCTGGAGGGCTTTTACTGGATTGGAATTTTGGAGATCTGGTTACGGATAATAAAGGTAATCCTGCGCCACTCATAGAGCCCTTTGGTCGTATACCTTCGGGACCGAGAAATCCAGGTGATTTTCTTCCAGCATGGTGGCTTCTTTACTTTTACCCCTATGTAGTTGGTGGTTATTTTGTATATGAAGATTGGGTATCTGTAGGTTCTGGCAATTATATTGAACCTGGATGGAATCCTCCATTTCAGGGTGGAACTACAGATCCTGTTAGTACAGGAGAAGAGGGAAATGTTGACCATCATCAACAAGTGATTATCAGCTACGATCTCGATGTGAATGATCCCGATGTATATCAATTGACCTCATGGACTGTACCATTTGGTGTATTTAAAGATGGTGGAATCCTTCGAGAATCTCCTTTATTAATACCTGAAACGTGGCCTTATGAGGATCTTATAATTTCATAAATGAACTAGATTAAAACAAACCGCAATAGAGTAATAAGAATTTATATATAAAATATAGATTAAGGAGGTAATAGTTTAGATTAATAGCATCTCGTATAAGCACACCTAAACCAATTATCCTCCTATTCTATACAACTTTTTTTTTATTTTTAAAACTTTGTGTCTTTGAAAAATAATAAAATCAGTCTTATTCTCTTTCTTGCATCTATTTAGTCCCATAAAAGTCCAGTAGTCCCATGAAAGTATTGTAATACAAACTATATATGGGATGCTTTACCTTTTAATATTAATACATCTGAATTGAAAAATTTAGGTGTAGAGCTTTCCTTTCCCATATTTTAAAGGGTGAGAGATAAGAGGGAATTGAATAAAAAAATAGGCGAGGCTTTGGATCCTCGTCTAATTCTACTTCCCTCTTATGCTTTCATTAAACTAAGGTATGGATTTGGAGGAAAAACTAAAATACAAAAAAATCTCGCACAAAACTAGAACAATAATCCTCCATATCTATACAACCCATTCTCTCAAACTTTCAAGGTTCCACCTAAATATTGAACATATCATCAAAATCATCATATTCATCTTCAATTTCCGCCTCAATTTCAAATCTCTTCTGCTCTTCTTCTTCTTTCTTTCTCTTCTCTTCTCTACGTTCTCTAAAGGTCTGATGCTTGTCATATCGCTTAATATAGACTTTCTCATATTTTTCTCTAAGCTTCTCAACGCTCTTAACTTGACCAATTTTGTCTTTTAATCCATCAGCAAAAAACCAATTTCTCTTGAATTCTTTTGCGGGAATACCTACGTAAATCCAGCCATTTTTTAATACTTGATCTACAGTAGTAACCGAGTTTGCCGCTAAAACGCTCTTTCTACCTATATGTGTGCCTGGCATTATAATTGCATGAGAACCAATTCTAACATCATCTTCTATGACGGTTTTTCTCACTATAAGAAGGTTACCAATGATAACACTTGATTGTACAATAGCACCTTGACCTACAACTACATTTTTTCCGAATTCGATGAATTCTGTATCAACCCATCCTTCAAATAGTGAATTAGAGAACTTCGTTTTAACACCAAATATTTTAAAACAAATATTATCTAAGAATGGGAAAGGGAATTTATGACAAAGCCAAAATGGCCATCTTTTAATGGTGTTTCTAAGACTCCAATACCTATAATCTCGGTCTGAAGGATGCCTTAAAAATGTACCCACCCTCGGTTTGTGAACAACATTCACGACTGAAAGTAAAAGTCTGCCAAAAATCATAGCAGTAAATGCAGCTGTAATATACATCCCAAAACACGCTAATGGTAAGAATGTATAGAAAAATATTGGTCTAACATAATCCCATAAAAATCTCCAATAAATCCAAAATTCTAACAACACAGGAATAATCGTAATCCAAATTAATATGATATAAAAAATTAAATATCTCTTTTTTACTAACACTGTTGGATTAAATGGTCCTATTTTCATCGTATTTGGTACGCTCATTCTTCATCTTCCTCCTCATCTAATGTCTTAATAAGAGCCTTCTTATCTTCATCAATATTTACATCATGCTTAATTTCAAATGTTTTTTTATCATCTACATGACGCTTTACTAGGACATCTCTATGTTCTTCAGAATACTTGTTTTCTTTCAATTTTATAGCAGGGATACCAAAATAAATCCAGCCAGGCTCTAAATATTGATCATAGGTAGTAGTAGAAAGAGCTCCAATAAGAGTCTCTTTACTGATAATCGTCCCTGGAGCAATGGTAGTATGACCCCCAACCATTACATAATCATCAAAAAACACTTTTTTAATTATTAGATACTTCCCAATCACCATACTCGACATTATTGTGGCACCTTGACCCACCAAGACCTTACGACCGAAATTTGTGAATTCAGCATCGCACCAAGTGTCTGTAAGATGGCTTGAAAAATCCATATTTACTCCAAACCACCTGAAAGCAAGAGCATCAATCCAAGGAAGGGGAGAATTTCTTACAAGCCATAAGACTATTTTTTTCAATTCTCTTCGCAGCATCCAGAATTCATAATCCGTATCTCCAATCTGAGCCAGAAAGATCCCCTCTTTAGGTTTATGGATTAAATTGACAAGAATCAATAACAGTTTACTAAACAGTAAGCAGCCAAGAAAAAATATGTAAAACATGAATAAAAGAGATATCGGCATGAAAATAAGAGTAGATAATTTTATTCCTTCAGTAGCATACTCATACCAATAAATACAAACCATCAAACCTGCTAACCAAAAGATTGGCAAATACACAGCAAGAAACTTTATATTAACTCTACTAATTGCGCTACTTGTGGTAAAATCAACGGCTAAATCCTCTCTAGTAAGAGTATCGATATCAATCTCTTCATCAATTTCATCTTGATTCTCATTTATATTTTCATTAACCTCCAGAGGCTCTTCAACCTTTTTTTTCTTCTTTTCAGATTTCTCTTTTTTTTTCCGTTCTAAATATCCAGCAACATTTTCATTTTTCTGTAAATCGCCCATCTTCAGGCCTAAATAATTCATAATTTTTCTTTTGAAAATCTTACGAAGGGGAAGACCAAAGTAGAAATTTTTCTCTCCTTTTATCACAGCAAGTTTATTAGCTGATGCTAGGGGTAACAAGAAAGCATTGTCATGAACCTCCGCACCAGGACCTATTTGGTTCATTGCTGCGGCAGTTACGTTATCTCCGATTTTTACTTTAAAATAAAAAATATTACCAAATATTCCTTGAAGTATATGGCTCGCTAGCGTAGAATTTACTCCGATATAACTATTTTCTCCGACATCCACGAATTTTTCTGATCCAACAGATTCCTCTATTGTCGAACCTTTCCTTATTTTACTAGAACCAATCGTATTGTAAAGCCAATTGGCTAACCAAGGGAAAATGCCTTTAGTAAAAGCATTTTTGCCGTACTTAATCATAAAGCTCCTAATATGATAATAATTTGCTGTTTTGCTCCTAATATTTCGAGGAATTATTCCATCTTTTGATGGAGAAATTTTTTCTGTTATTCTCCAAAAAGTTGCTGTGACAATACCAATAAGGAGTAAATGTAACAAGTAACAGATAATTATTACTAAGGGCATTAAAAGCAGAGATAATAACGGATTTAATTCAGTAAATAATGCTATGAAACTTGTCGTTTCTAAAAAGTTTGGTAAAAAGAATAAAATTACGTATACGAAAAACAATATTGCAGGAATTAAATAAGAACAATAATAAATAACGAGAAAAATTGTAATATATATATGATATTGAAGATTAACCTCTTCTTTAACAGTAGGTTTAAAATAATCCTCGGGATTTTGCTTTTCAGCTGTGCGTGATTCCTCAGACATTATTATCAGATATAATATTTAAAAATTTATGTTTTAGATTTCTTTCTGGTAACTCATTCATTAAATTTTAATTACTTTAATAGATTCATGCTTTACTTTAATTCTTATGTTTTCTCTCTTTTAAATTTATACCGAAGATATTTATATAAAAAATTCTAAGTTATTAATACGAAAATGTCAAAGAAAGGAAACTTATGAATAGCTTGAATAAATGTTCTGAATGTGGAAAATGTTGCCTTGAAACAGAGATGGTCCTTTCTAAAAAGGATATTAATCTAATTTTGAATATGAGTTCTGTTTACGATAGAAAAGCGGAATTTGTAATAAAAAACGAGGATGGTAATCTTCAATTAAAAAATGTAAATGGTCGCTGTGTTTTTTTAGATCCTCCTTTAAAATTATGTAAAATATATGATATTCGTCCTCAAGGATGTCGTTATTATCCTATGATATATGATATTGATAAAAAAAGATGTATTATTGATGATGAATGCCCAAGAACTAACCTATTTTATCAAAATAGAAGAGAATTTGAGAGAATTTGTAAAGAACTTAAAAAGTTTGTTAAAAGTAAATTAAACTTTCAAACTTAATTTTTAAATAGTAAGTATTGTTTTAATATTGTCTCTATCAGCTTTATAGGAAGCAAATGCCTCTTTAATTGCATCTAGAGGATATACTCTCGATATTAAATCTTCAACAGAAATTTTCCCGCTTTTTAGTCCATCGATGGCTTTTTCGAAGGGGCCACATCTACTACTGTAAATAGTTAATTCCCGAACAACTATATCTGTAAAACTAATTGGTGTATCTAGCCCATGGGTACTTTTTATATGTAATTTCCCTCGTGTTCTGCAAGAATTAATAATTTCATTAATTACATTTGGATTACCAGTTGCATCTACTACGATATCAGCTCCTAATCCACCTGTAAATTTTTTTATTTCATCTGGTATATTTTTTACATCTAGTCTATTTACAATATTTTGAGCTCCTAGTTTTTTCGCTAGCCTAAGTTTTTTTTCAGAACCATCGATAACAATTAATTCTAAATTTTTTGATAATGCTACTTGAGTAATTAAAAGACCTAATTTACCTAGCCCAAATATACAAATTACTTTATCATCATTTTCTAAGGGCATTGTCTCAAATGTTTGATATGCCGCTGCTAGTGGTTCTATAAAAGTTGCTTCATTGAAAGAGATAGAGTTAGGAATATCATGAAGTAAATAAGAATCTACTGCTATATATTCAGCAAATGAACCATTTATATCAATACCAATCGCCTTACGGGAAATACATTGAGTATAGAGTTTCCTTCGACAGTAAAAACAATTAAAGTCTATATTTGCATTAATTTCTGATGTGACCCTTTTTCCCAACCAGTCCAATTCAACATTTTTTCCAACTTCTTCCACAATCCCTGAAAATTCATGTCCTAGAATCAAAGGAGTAGGAGTGGGAAGATTTCCTTCCACTATTGATACATCAGTTCCACAAATACCCGTTGATTTTATTTTAATTAAAGCTTGAGAATCATCAGGGAAAGGTTTGGGTACTTCTTTAATCTTAATAGCTTTTCCGTCGAATACTGCGGCTTTCATCGTTTATAAACTCGATTACAAAATAAAAAAGAGTATATAAAAAATATAAAGGTAAATAATCATAAAAAATGTATTCTAAACACCAATTAAAAATAAGTCTCAAATTACTGTTTTTTTTAAAAGATAATAAAGATCCATATTAATTTTCTTTAATTGTATTATTTGAAAGTAATTAAATAGAATTTTTGTTTTCTTATTCTGGATTTACAAATTTTCTAAAAATTAACGATTAAGGTGTTTTTATGAAATATAAACTATTATCACTAGAAATTTTAGGAGCTTTCTTTGTAATAATTATTGGTGCG